>NZ_MTHE01000068.1:0-404 GCF_001956865.1 Brevundimonas sp. ZS04 | reverse complement strand
AAGGCGGATGCGCCGCACGGCGAGCCGGGCATCCCCGAATTGCTCAACAACTCGAATGCCTTCGACTGCGCCGACGCTGCCACCGCAGACGGCTTCTATCGTGCCCCGTGCATCCCGGTCACGCTTCCGGGCGGCACCGAGACGTGGCGATACACGGTCACCAACTCCGGCACCCTCCCGATGGACCGGGTCGTGTCGATCGACAACCTTCCCACGCCCGGTGATCAGGGCCTCATCGTCACGCTGCCGCGCCAGAGTGAGTGGGAGCCGACACTGGTCTCGGAGGCGCTGCTGTCAGGCGCGCCGGACGGCACTACGATCACGACCTACACGTCGCCGCAGGATGTGCCCTGCATCGCAGACCTCAACCCGCTCGGTGGCCAGTGCGCACCGGGCTCCTGGAC
>NZ_MTHE01000067.1:0-404 GCF_001956865.1 Brevundimonas sp. ZS04 | reverse complement strand
GTCGGCTACCTGCCATTCGATTACCGGCGCCGGCAATGGGCCCGGCCCGGCGACCTCAAATGGCAGGCTCTGCGGGTACGGCGTGAGCAATTGCCGGAATTGGTGCCGCCGGGGCAACCACTGGGCCGGATCAGCGCCGAGGCCGAAGCCCACACGGGCATCCCCGCCGGTCTGCCGCTGATTGCCTGTGGTGCCGACAAAGCCTGCGAAGTGCTCGGCTCCGGAGCGCTCAGCCCGGATATCGGCCATGTCAGCTACGGCACCACGGCTACTTTCAACACCAGCAATCGCCGTTACGTGGAACCGTACCCGTTCGTTCCCGCCTACGGCGCCGCGGCACCGGATTACTACACTTCGGAAATCATCGTGCAGCGCGGGTACTGGCTGGTGGAATGGTTCAAGCG
>NZ_MTHE01000066.1:0-411 GCF_001956865.1 Brevundimonas sp. ZS04 | reverse complement strand
GTACCGGCAAGCACGCCTGTGGCGTGGTGATCGCGCCGACCAAGCTGACCGACTTCTCGCCGATCGCCTGCGACGAGGAAGGCGGCGGACTGGTGACCCAGTTCGACAAGGACGACGTGGAGGCGGCCGGCCTGGTGAAGTTCGACTTCCTCGGCCTGCGGACCCTGACCATCATCAAGTGGGCGATGGAGATCATCAACCGCGAGCAGGCCAAGAAGGGCCTGGAGCCGGTGAACATCGACTTCATCCCGCTGGACGACAAGCCGACCTATTCGCTGCTGCAGAAGGCCGAGACCACTGCGGTGTTCCAGCTCGAATCGCGCGGCATGAAGGAGCTGATCAAGAAGCTCAAGCCGGACTGCCTGGAAGACCTCATCGCACTGGTGGCGCTGTTCCGCCCGGGTCCTCTGC
>NZ_MTHE01000065.1:0-420 GCF_001956865.1 Brevundimonas sp. ZS04 | reverse complement strand
GTTCAGAACTTCAAGGACCTCGTCGGCAAGGGCTTCTACGACGGCCTGATCTTCCACCGGATCATCGACGACTTCATGATTCAGGGCGGCTGCCCGCAGGGCACCGGCACCGGCGGCCCGGGCTACAAGTTCGAGGACGAGTTCAACGACCACAAGGTCGTCCGCGGCGCGCTCGCGATGGCCAACGCCGGCCCGAACACCAACGGATCGCAGTTCTTCATCGTCACCCGTGAAGACGCCAGCTGGCTCGACGGCAAGCACACCGTGTTCGGCAAGGTCACCGACGGCTACGACGTCGTCGAGAAGATCAGCCTCGTCGACACCGACGGCCGCGATCGCCCGACGACCGACCAGGTCATCGAAAGCATCACGATTTCCTAGTCGGGTACCGCCGGGGGCAGGAGAGCCCCGGCCGGACAC
>NZ_MTHE01000064.1:0-422 GCF_001956865.1 Brevundimonas sp. ZS04 | reverse complement strand
AGCCAGAAGTGATTGCCGGTTGCGACGACGACAAACAGGATGGCAGCCGGATAGGTCCACCAGAAGGCACGTACCCATCGCGTCGTCGAGAGCGTCGCAATCGAGAACCCGATCATCAGCGCAAACCCAATGTGCATCGAGGGCACGGCGGCGTAGGGATTGGCGAACGCTTCCCAGATGAACTTGCGTGCGCCGGAGAAGTCCTGCACCGAATCGTGGAAGCCGTACTCGGCCGGCATGAGCCGCGGCGGGGCCGTCGGGACCACGACATAGAGCAGGCACGCGAGCACGAACGCCGCGAAGAACATGTTGCGCACGAAGTAGTAGCGGCCGTTGTGGAAGAGGTAGATCCACAGCATGCCGCCGAGCGTGACGGTGGTCTGCACGTTGAGATAGAGCCACGAGAAGACATCGTCGAGATA
>NZ_MTHE01000063.1:0-429 GCF_001956865.1 Brevundimonas sp. ZS04 | reverse complement strand
AGTAAGAACAATACCGCATTGATTCTCAGCGCGGTGGCTATCGCTATTGCTCTGGCGGCGGGCGTCGGTTTGTATGGCTGGGGTAAACAACAGGCCGTCAATCAGACTGCCACCAGCGATGCCCTGGCTAACCAACTTACGGCACTGCAAAAAGCCCAGGAGAGCCAAAAAGCCGAGCTGGAAGGCATTATCAAGCAACAAGCTGTACAGCTTGAGCAGGCGAATCGTCAGCAAGAAACGCTGGCAAAACAGCTGGATGAAGTCCAACAAAAGGTCGCCACCATTTCCGGCAGCGATGCTAAAACCTGGCTGCTGGCCCAGGCCGATTTTCTGGTGAAACTCGCCGGACGGAAGCTGTGGAGCGATCAGGACGTCACGACCGCTGCAGCGTTGCTGAAAAGTGCAGACGCCAGCCTGGCGGATATGAAT
>NZ_MTHE01000062.1:0-430 GCF_001956865.1 Brevundimonas sp. ZS04 | reverse complement strand
CCACATGACCGAGTGACGGAAACGGAAAGTGATAGCCGGAAACCAGCGCTCGTTTTTCCGCGATCATGTCAAACAGGCGGCGGCGCGAGGCTTCGGCTTGCGGCCCATCGACGTCGGCGGCCGGATGCCAACCCGGATTGCGCAAGGTGGTGAACGGATTGCCGCTCACGTCCCCCGCGACCACGAGACTTTCGCCCTGCGATGTGACGAGATAGGACACGTGCCCCGGCGAATGGCCTGAAGTCGCGATCGAGGTAATTCCCGGCACAACCTCCTCGCCGGGTTCGAAACGCACCACCCGGTTGGGCAAGGTCGCGAACGTCTGCCGCACCAGCATGATCATGTCATATTCCGTCATCAGCGACCGCGGCCAACCCTCCGGACGCACGGGGCTCGGCAGATACTCGTCACTCGTGAAGTAATTCCAGTT
>NZ_MTHE01000061.1:0-433 GCF_001956865.1 Brevundimonas sp. ZS04 | reverse complement strand
GTTGAGGATCATCAGCGCGATCACGCCCTGGCCGGCCGGCGGGCACTCATGCACCTCATGCCCGCGGAAGCTGGTCTTGATCGGCGTCACATAGCCGCCCTTGGCTTCCTTGAAATCCTCGAGGGTGTGCAACCCGCCGAGGTCGCGCAGGCGATCGACCATGTCCTGCGCGATCTCGCCTTCGTAGAAGGCGGAGGCCCCGCGTTCGGCGATGGCCTGCAGCGTCGCCGCCAGCTCGAGCTGACGATGAACCTCGCCGGCGACGGGCGCCCGTCCGTCCGGCAGGAAGACGCGGGCGGCGTGCGGGTCCTTCGCCAGCAGCGGGGCTTGCCCGGCCCAGTCGGCCGCGACGCGCGACGAAACAGCATAGCCGTCTCGGGCGAGCGCGATGGCGGGCTCCAGCAGCTTTGCGAGTGGCAGCTTGCCATGGTCC
>NZ_MTHE01000060.1:0-434 GCF_001956865.1 Brevundimonas sp. ZS04 | reverse complement strand
GCAGAACGGTCGCTCGTGCCTTCCCGGCCGTCTCCTGGGCGCGCAGCGCCTTGAGTTCGGCAGGGCGCAGTGTCGGCAACAGGCCGATCAAATCCTTGGCGGGCAGGGCGCCCGCGTCCGGCACCTCGCGGCGCTTCTTGCTGCGTGCCCGGGGCGTGACGGCCTCCGCGGCGTCGGCCACCACGTCGGCGACTTTGGCCGGGAACGAACGCGCGAGCGCGTCGACTTCGCCGCGCAACTCCTGGGCTTGATCGCGGCCGAGCGCGACGAGGCTCGACGCGAGTTCCTCGGCGTCGCGTCGCGTCATGCGCCCACGCAGGACCGCATCCTCGAAGACCGACTGCACGCGATCGGACGACAACACGACCGCGCGCTGCAGCGCCTCGCCGACCTCGCTGAAGGCTTCGCGGAGTTGCTCTTCGCTGGGTGTCGTG
>NZ_MTHE01000059.1:0-434 GCF_001956865.1 Brevundimonas sp. ZS04 | reverse complement strand
GTCGCGATCAGCTCGCGGATCGAAGCCGAGCTCTCCGAACTCGACGACGACGAAGCCGCGATCATGCGCGAAGAGCTCGGCGTCTCCGAGTCCGGCCTGCAGCGCGTCGTCAAGGGCGCCTTCAGCCTGCTGAACCTCATCACCTTCTTCACCGTCGGCTCCGGCGTTCGCGGCCAGTCCTGGCACCTCAAGAACGGCCTCACCGTGTGGGACGCCGCCGGGCAGATCCACGGCGACATCCAAAAGGGCTTCGTGCGCGCGGAGGTCGTCCCGTGGGACCAGCTCATCGAAGCCGGCGGCTACTCCCAGTCGCGCGACAAGGGCACCCTGCGCATCGAAGGCCGCGACTGCCTGATGAACGACGGCGACGTGATCACCGTCAAGCACACCGGCTGAGCCGTCGGGCTCGCCCAGTCGAGCCCACCAGCCCCGAC
>NZ_MTHE01000005.1:0-271025 GCF_001956865.1 Brevundimonas sp. ZS04 | reverse complement strand
CGGTTCGATCAGCGTCGTGGAGACTGTAAAATCAGAACATACACAGAACAAAATGAGTATTCACAGCCTGTGGACGGGTTCTAACGCCTTGATTTCAACGGAATGGTTAATGAGCATCCCTCTCCCGATTGGAGAGGGCTTGAGCCTCCAAGAGCGTAGCGATTGGCAAGGCGAAAGGGTGAGGGTTCGCGGCTGAAGTCGGCCGAAGGCCGTGGCTGAGCGTCAACACGACGGCTTACGCCGACTGACTGGACAAGCCCCTCACCCTTTCGCGCAAGAACGATCGCTGACGCTCTCGTGCGCTCAAGCCCTCTCCCGCCGGGAGAGGGTCAGTTGTTCCTGAAATAAACACCAGACGGCCTGTAAGCCGGGTTCTGTTCCGCCCGAAAGCGGCGACGATCATTCCTCTGGGCCGCCCATTGCTGGACGGCTCTCGCGACCTACCCGGACGCCTGGGGCGGTGAGCCCTGCGGAGCGAGCCCCGCGCGACGTCCCTATTTGGTCTTGCTCCAGGCGGGGCTTGCCATGCCGTCGACGTTGCCGCCGACGCGGTGGGCTCTTACCCCACCCTTTCACCCTTCCCTGAGCCGAAGCCCAGGCGGTTTGCTTTCTGTGGCGCTATCCCTCGGGTCACCCCGGGCGGGCGTTACCCGCCGCCTTTTCACCGTGGAGCCCGGACTTTCCTCGACAGGAGCAAGCCCCCGCCGCGACCGCCCGGCCGTCTGGCGAGCGCTAGATGCGCGCGAATGGGCGGAAGGTCAATGCGGATGAACAGCCCCTCTCCCGATGGGAGAGGGTCATGTTTTTAATCCAGCACGCCGGTGACGCTCTCGACCGAAGCCAGCTGGAGCAATCCCACCAGTCGCGCTCGCGTCTCGCCGTCGGCGATCCCATCGACGCGATCGGGCCGCCAGTGGCGCTGGAAGGCCTCGACCGTCAGGCGGGTTTCCTCGTCATAGGCCCCGCCCGGCTGCACCCCATAGCCCAGTCGGTGCAGGCCCGAGCGCAGGACGATGACGCCCAGCCCTTCGTCGCCGGGCGACAGGGGCGCGCCCAGGGCGCCGATGCGTTCCGGCGCCGGGTCGAACCACAGGCCGTGTCCCGCCTCCGCCAGACGCTTCCACGGGAACAGCTCGCCGGGATCCTGCTTGCGCTCGGGCGCCAGGTCGGAATGGGCGATGATGCGGGCGTCGGGGATGGACCAGCGGGTGCGGATGTCGCCGACCAGGGCGATCACCGCCTCGATCTGCGGCTCGGGGAAGGGGCGATAGCCGAACTCATGGCCCGGATTGACGATCTCGATGCCGATGGAGGCGGCGTTGACGTCGGTCTCGCCCTGCCAGGCGCCGCGCCCGGCGTGCCAGGCCCGGCGCTCCTCCGGCACCAGACGCAGGATGGAGCCGTCCTCGTCGACGACATAGTGGGCCGATACCTTGGCCTCTGAGTCGCGCAGACGCGCGATCGCCTCCTCGGCGGTCTCCATGCCGGTGTAGTGCAGCACCAGAATGTCCGGCGGGCCGCGCCGGGCGTCGAAGTTCGGGGACGGCGCGTCGGTGAAGGCGATCATGAGGGGCCGATCAGCGCCCTTCCTTTTCCCAGCCGTAGGCCACCCAGGTGTCGCCGACCTTCTTGGCGTCGATGACGCCGTCGTCGCGACGACGGCGGGCACTCATGGTGCGGCGGGCGCGCAGGGCGAAACCGGCGAAGAAAACCAGCACTCCGCCGACGACGGCGATCATGGCCACGGCGGCGGCGGTGAAGACGGCCAGCAGGGCGCCGACCGTCACGGCCAGTGCGGTGGCGATCAGGCCCGCGACCCAGACGAAGGGCGCCAGCAGGCCGGAACCGGGCCGACGGCGCGCGTTGAAGCCCAGCTGGCCCATCGGGTCGGAGTTGATCATGAACTCAAAGCCTCTCTCAGCGTCCTGATGAACGCCTGAAGCGCAATGTCGGTCCATCGACCTGAACGGTCAATGCACTGCGACATCACGCGCCAGTCACATTTGTTGTCCCGGTCAAGCCTCAGAAGGCCGGCTGATCCGCCAGGACCACCGCGCCGCGGCTGCGCATGCGATCGGCCTCGACGCGGGTCAGCACGGCCTGGGCGGCGGGATCGCCCATCACCTGACCGACCTTGACCATGGCCTCGGCGGCCTGACCCGAGGCGCCGAAGGCGGTCGCCAGGGCCTCCCACGGCGTCTGCGGTTGCGGGAAGCGCTTGAAGCGGACCGTCTCGGACGACGGGATTTTGGCCAGCTGACGCGCCTTGGCGACAGCCTCTTCCAGACCGCCCAGCTGGTCGACCAGACCCAGGCCGTGCGCCTGAGCGCCGGTCCAGACACGGCCCTTGGCGATCTCACGCACGCGCTCGACCGGCATCTTGCGGCCCTTGGCCACACGGGCCACGAACTCTTCGTAGATGCGGTCCATCGAGGCGGCGAAGGCGGCGCGCTGCCCCTGATCGAAGCTCTGCGTCGTGGAGAAGGCGTCGGCGTAGTCGCCGCCGACCGACAGGCCGCGCATGTCGACGCCGAAGCGGCCCAGGGCGTCGGCCAGGACGAACTTGCCGCCGAAGACGCCGATCGAGCCGGTCAGGGTCGAGGGTTGGGCCACGATCCAGTCGGCTTCCGAACTGATCCAGTAGCCGCCGGACGCGGCGTAGGCGCCCATCGACACCACCACCGGCTTGCCCGCCGCCTTGGCCGCACGCACGGCGGCCAGAACCTGTTCAGACGCTTCCGGAGAACCGCCCGGCGAGGAGACGCGGAAGACGATGGCCTTCACGTCCTTGTCCTCGATGGCCTCATAGATGGCCTTGGCCGTGTCGTCCGAGCGGATGCTGGTCCCGCCGCCGAAGGGCGAGTCGTTGTCGCCGCGGCCGGTCATGATGGCGCCCTCGCCGCCCACGATGGCGATGGCCGACTTGGCCGAGCCGGAGCCTGAGGTGTTACGCGTTCCCTTCAGCGAGGCGTATTCGCCGAATTTGACGATCTTGGCGTTCTTGCCCGCCTTGGTCTTGGCGGCGGCCTCGGCTTCTTCGACCTGGCCGATCTTGTCGACCAGCTTCAGCGACAGGGCCTGCTCCGCCGGATAGGGGCCGGCCTCGATCACGGCCTTCAGGGCCTCGGGCGTGGTCTTGCGGTCGCGGGCGATATTGGCGATGGCGCTGTCGTAGATGGAGCCCATCCAGGCGACCATGGCCTCGCGGTGCGGAGCGGTGAAGTCGCTCTGCGTGAATTCGTTGACGGCGTTCTTGTACTCATACCGCTGCTCGAAGTCGGCCTTGACGCCGTACTTCTGGAAGGCGCGGCCCAGGAAGACGCTGTCGACAGCCAGACCCGTCGCCTGGAAGTTCGCCGTGTTCTGCAGCCACAGCTGATCCGCGCTGGCGGCGACCATATAGCTGGACGTCACGGCGCCGATCGGCGCAAAGCCCTGGCTGTGAGCGATCACCGTCTTGCCCGAGGCGCGGAAGCGAGCGATCGCCTGGCGCACTTCGTCGGCCGAGGCGGGCGTCATCCCGACTTCAGGCGCGCGCACCAGCAACACCTTGACGTTGTCGTCGGCCGCCGCCTGAGCCAGCACGTCCACGACCTGAACCACCGACAGGCTGGAGCCGCCGAAGGACGCAAAGGGATTGACCGGCGTCTGATCCGTCAGGCCGCTGCGCAGATCCAGCTCCAGCACCGTATGGGCGGGCGTGGTCGGCTTGGAGGCCCCGGCCGCCATGGCGAAGAAGATCAGCGCCACCACGGGCAGAACGACGAAGAAGGCCACAAGCCCGGCGAAGACGCCCAGCATGGTGAGGAAGAACTGCTTCATGGAAAGGCGGACGTCCAGGATCGCGGCCAGAGGCGGCCAAGCGTGAGGATAGAGGCCGAGCCCGGCGCGTCAAATGAACGGACGGTAATAAACTCATGAAAAAGGGGCCCGCCGTCGCCGGCGAGCCCCCTCCTTCATCGCAAGGTCGCGATCAGCGGCCGATGTCGTAGGTTCCGCTGATATCGATGCGAACCGTCAGCTCGCCCGCTGAAACCGGGGTCGAGGCGCCGCCCGCGTCCATGGCGACGCGGGCGTACATGACCTCAGGACGCGGCTGCGGCGCATAGCCCCCGCCCTCGGTCAGGGAACGCACCGGCCCCAGGTCGACGCCCAGGGCCTGGGCGTACAGGCGCGCCTTGTCCTGCAGGGCGCGCACGGCCAGCACGCGGGCCTGGTCCTCGGCCGCCTTCGGATCCTTCAGGCCGAAGCTGATGCCGTCGATCTGATTGACGCCTGCCGTGACCACGGCGTCAGCGGTCGTCCCGACCTTGCTCAGGTCGTTGATCGTCACCGTGACGCGGTTCGCGGCCTGATAGCCGCGCAAGCGGGGCGGTTCGTTCTGCTGATAGTCGTATTGGGCCGACAGGTTCAGCCCCGAGGTCTGAATGTCGCGCTCGGCGATCCCGGCGCGGCGCAGGGCGGCGACGACGCGGGTCATCTGCTGGGCGTTCTGGGCCATGGCCTCCTGAGCCGTCGGGGCCTCGGTCACCACGCCGAAGTTGATCGTGGCCTGATCCGGCGCGACCTTGACCTCGCCATAGGCCGACAGGTTCAGGGCGGGTTGTTGAGCCATGGCGTGCACCTGCATGGGGGAAGCGCCGCCGGGCTGGGATTGGGCGCCAGAAGCGGCAGACGCGACGGCCGGCGCCGCCAAGGTCATCAGGGCCGTGCCCAGCATCAGGGCGCGTGCGGTGCGGGTCATTACGAGGTCTCCGTCGAATTCATTTGGGCGGGCGTGTTCGCCAGCCACGGCCTAACTTGACCGTTTCAAGCTGAACGAACGCAAAAGACCCCTGTGCAGGTTCCGTTCATCGGCGTGAAAAGCGTGACAGGTCCAAGGCGGCTTTGCAGCCGACGCCCCGCCTGCTAGGCACCCCTTGCTGTGCTTCGGGGGCCCGTAGCTCAATGGTTAGAGCCGACCGCTCATAACGGTCTGGTTGGGGGTTCGAGTCCCTCCGGGCCTACCAAATCCGAACGCCTTCATCTCCATACAAGGACGCGTCATGACCGCCCTTCTCCTCGCCGCCCTTCTGGCCTCCGTTTCCCCGGAGCCCGCCTTCGAGGCTCTGGAGCCGCTTCCGGCATCCGCTCAGGGCGAGGCCATCCCGGCCTGCACCGTCGATCGCCGCTGGTGCGCCCTGATCGAGACGGACGAGACCCAGGAGCGCCAGGTGCTGCGCGTCTATGACGGCCTGCCCGGCGGCCGGGCGCCCGTGGCCTCACACCTCATCGAGAGCGAGAACTCGGAAGGCTTCTGGAGACCGAGCGCCATCTTGCGTCGCGCGGAAAGCGACGACGTCATCCTCGGCGCCGACATGGAGCTGCAGGCCATGTATTCGGGCGGCGGGGGCATGTCGTCCTATCGGACGCTGGTGCGGTTCACGCCGGGCGCGGCGCCGCAGGAGATGCTGACCGTTCCCATGTTCGGGTCGCTGATGATCCGCGCCTGCTTCGGCGAAGAGGACATGAAGCAACGCGCCGGCGCCTGCCACGACGAATATGAGTTCGCCGCCGAGCTGAAGGCCGAGGGCGACGCCTTCCCGCCGCGCCTGACCTACGCCTCCACCGCGACCACCTTCCCCGGCCGGGTGTCGCGCAATGAGGACTCCCTCGCTAAGCCGCCGCTGAAGCCGAAGGATCTGGTCAAGGTCGTCGACGCCAAATGCTCCGTGCACCGCGTCTTCACTTTCGATCCGGCGGCGAACGCCTATGTTCCCGACGCGCCCCTGCCTGACTGCGGCGACTATACCGTTCCCTAGATTGCGTTGAGCCCCACCTGATGTCCTACGTCGCCCGTGACGACCGCCCCGCCGACAAGGCTGAACGCTACGCCGAGGTCGAGGCCGAGATCCTGGCCGTTCTGGACGGCGAACCGAACCTGACGGCGCGCATGGCGACGGTCGCGTCGATGCTGGCGGACGCCTTCCCCGTCTTCTTCTGGACCGGCTTCTACGTCGTGGACGCGGCCAAGGGCGATGAACTGGTCGTCGGTCCGTATCAGGGCACGCTGGGCTGCCTGCGCATTCCGTTCGGGCGCGGCGTCTGCGGCGCGGCGGCCAGGACGCGCGAAACCCAGGTGGTCGAGGACGTCCACGCCTTCCCCGGCCACATCGCCTGCGACAGCCGCTCGGCCAGCGAGATCGTGGTTCCGGTGCTGGACGCGGCGGGCGGGTTGATCGCCGTGCTGGACGTGGACGCGACCGAGACGGCCGCCTTCGACGCTGTGGATGCGGCGGCGCTGGAACGGCTGATGGCCAAGGTGTTCGGCGCCTGATGCGGATCGGCGTCGACTTCGGCGGCACCAAGATCGAGGCGGCGGCGCTGGATGCGTCCGGGGCCTTCGCCGCGCGAATCCGCGAGCCGAATCCCGGAACCTATGACGCCGCCCTCAACCTCGTCGCCGACCTGATCGCGCGAGTCGAGGCCGAGGCCGGACCGGCGCGATCGATCGGCCTGGCCATTCCCGGCTCGCCCTCGCCGCGCACCGGGCTGATCCGCAACGCCAACTCCACCTATCTGAACGACCGCCCTCTGGCCGACGATCTGCAGGCTGCGCTGAACCGCCCAGTGCGGCTGGCCAACGACGCCAACTGCCTGGCCCTGTCCGAGGCCGCCGACGGCGCAGGCGCGAGCGCCGCCAGCCTGTTCGGCGTTATCCTGGGCACCGGCTGCGGCGGCGGGCTGGTCATCGACGGCAAGCTGGTCGAGGGGGCGCACGCCGTCGCCGCCGAGATCGGCCACATCTCCCTGCCGTGGCCCTCGGCGGAGGAGGCGCCCGGCCCCGCCTGCTGGTGCGGCCTGAGCGGCTGTCTCGAGACCTGGATTTCCGGCACGGGCTTCCAGCGCGATCATGAAGCCGCGGCCGGGCGGGCATGGACGGCGCAGGCGATCGTGGACGCGGCGCGTGCAGGCGACGCCCAGGCCGCTGCGGCGCTGGACCGCTACATCGACCGGCTGGGACGAGGCCTGGCCATGATCGTCAACCTGACCGACCCGGAGGTCTTCGTGCTGGGCGGCGGCATGTCGAACGTGGTCGAGCTTTACGACCGCCTGCCTGACATCGTGGCGCGCTACGTCTTCTCCGACAGCTGGGAGGGGCGGATCGTTCCGGCCAGATGGGGCGATTCCTCGGGCGTGCGCGGCGCCGCGCGGCTGTGGGACGCCTGATCGCCGATTGATCCCGCGACGCGCGACGCTATGGTCCGCGCCGAACCATTCAGGAGCGAGACGATGGGCGAACGGGTTGCAGCAATCACCGGCGGGCACGGCGCCCTGGGGCGGGCCGTGGTCGAGGCCGCGCAGGCCGCCGGCTGGACCGTCGCCGTCATCGATCACGCCAGCGGCCACGTCGTCCCTGACGGCGTGCTGGAGGTCGGCGGCGTCGACCTGACCGACGCGGCCCAGGCCAAGGCCGCGATTGAGGCCGTGGTCGCCCGCTTCGGCCGTCTGGACGCCCTGCTGAACATCGCCGGCGGCTTCGTCTGGAGCCCGGTGGAGGGCGACGGCGACGAATTCGACCGGATGCACGCCCTCAACGTCAAGACGACGCTGAACGCCAGCCGCGCCGCCCTGCCCCATCTGAAGGCCTCAGCCGAGGGCCGCATCGTCAACGTCGGCGCCAACGGCGCGATCAAGGCCGGGCACGGCATGGGCGCCTACGCCGCCTCCAAGGCCGGGGTCCACCGCCTGACCGAGGCGCTGGCCGAAGAACTGAAGTCGACCTCGGTGACGGTCAACGCCGTCCTGCCCTCCATCATCGACACGGCGACCAACCGCGCCGACATGCCCGACGCCGATCCGGCCAAATGGGTCGCGCCCGCCGATCTGGCCGCCGTCATCCTGTTCCTGGCCTCGCCCGAGGCGCGGGCCGTGACGGGCGCCCTGATCCCCGTCACGGGCAAGATCTGATGCGCGCGCGCAGCGTCCTCTACCTGCCCGCCTCGAACGCTCGAGCGATCGAGAAGGCGCGCACCCTGCCGTGCGACGTGGCGGTGCTGGATCTGGAGGACGCCGTCGCGCCCGAAATGAAGACTGAGGCTCGCGCGGCCGCCGTCGCGGCGACTCAAGAAGGCGGCTTCGGCCCGCGCCTGGGCGTGCGGATCAACGGTCTGGACACGCCGTGGGGCGCCGACGACCTGAAGGCCTTGCGCGCGGCGCCGGTCGAACTGATCGTCGCGCCCAAGGTCGAGAGCGCGGCCATGGTTCACGCCCTGTCGGCGGCGCTGCGTCCCGGCGTAGACCTGTGGGCAATGATCGAGACGCCGCGCGCCCTTGTGGACCTGCGCGACATC
The DNA here is from genome assembly GCF_001956865.1 of Brevundimonas sp. ZS04. Lineage (NCBI taxonomy): Bacteria > Pseudomonadati > Pseudomonadota > Alphaproteobacteria > Caulobacterales > Caulobacteraceae > Brevundimonas > Brevundimonas sp. ZS04. The sequence goes on along the minus strand of NZ_MTHE01000005.1, from coordinate 262,692 downwards.
GCCGGGGCGGACGGGGCCCTGAGCGGCCTGATGCTTGGCGTCAACGACCTGGCCAAGGATATGAAGACCGGCGCCGCGCCCGACCGGGAGCCGCTGAAGCCGTGGCTGGCGGCGATCGTGGCCCACGCCCGCGCCAACGGCCTGAGCGTCATCGACGGCGTGTTCAACCGCATCAAGGACGAGACGGGCTTCGCGGCGGAGTGTGTGCAAGGCAGGCTGTATGGTTTCGACGGCAAGAGCCTGATCCATCCGTCGCAAATTGAGGGGGCGAACGCGGCGTTCGGCCCGTCGCCCGACGAGATCGAATGGGCGCGCAAGATCGTCGCCGCCTTCGCCGCGCCCGAAGCCGCCGGTCTGGGCGTCATCCGCGTCGAGGGCGAGATGGTGGAGGGGCTGCATCTGCAACAGGCGCAGGATTTGCTGGCGGCGCTGTAATCCCTTCTCCCCTTGTGGGAGAAGGTGGCGGCCGAAGGCCGACGGATGAGGGGTTTCACCGTCGGTTGAGAGACCCCTCATCCGACCTCGCTCCGCTCGCCCACCTTCTCCCACAAGGGGAGAAGGAAGCATGGGGTGGCGCCCTGACTCTACAAACCGTAGACACCATCCCATGACCGCACCGCTTCCGCCCTCGTCGAAAACCCGCGCCTGGGTCTGTGCGCCGGGGGTGTTGAAGGTGCCGTTCCTCTCCGCCTTCCTGCCCGATTACGACCTGTCCGCCCTGCCGGGATCGTCGATCGAGGCCGTCCTCGGCTGGGGCATGAAGCCGACGGCAGAGGCGGGCCGACGCTGGGCGGCGAAGCACGACAAACCCTACATCGCGCTGGAGGACGGCTTCCTGCGCTCGGTCGGCATCGGCGAGAGCGGAGCGACCAGCCTCAGCCTGATCGTCGACGATCTGGGCGTCTATTACGACGCCACCCGACCCAGTCGGCTGGAGCATCTGATCCAGACCGCGCCCGACTGGTGCGACGCCGCTATGAAGGCCCGCGCGCGGGGCCTGATCGACCGCATCGTCGCCTCCGGCCTGTCCAAGACCAATATGGGCGGGCCGCTGGACGCAAGCCTGCTCAAGCCCGGCCGCCGGGTGCTGATCGTGGACCAGACCTTCGGCGACGCCTCCATCGGCTATGGACTGGCGACCGAGGCCAGCTTCTCCGACATGCTGGCGACAGCCCGACGGGACGAGCCGGACGCCCAGCTGATCGTCAAGCGCCACCCCGCCGTGGCCGCAGGGCGCAAGCAGGGCTGCATCCCGGCGGATCAGCTTCAGGGCGTCACCCTGATCGACACGGACGTGCGGCCCGCCGATCTGCTGGCGGCGGTGGATGCGGTCTATGTCGTGACATCGGCGCTGGGGTTCGAGGCCCTGTTGCGCGGCCTGCCGGTGCGCTGCTTCGGCGCGCCCTTCTATTCAGGCTGGGGGCTGACGACCGATGCGGTGCAGACCGGACGGCGCGGCGCAGCGCGCGATCTGGAGCAGATCGCGGCGGCAGCCCTGATCGCCTACACCCGCTATGTCGATCCCGTCACCGGCCAGCGGTGCGAGGCTGGACAGGCGCTGGAACGGCTGATCGCCCTGCGCGACCGGGCCGACCGGCTGGCGGGGGACTGGGCGGCCGTCGGCTTCGCCCCGGCCAAGCGGCCGCCGGTGCGCCGTCTGCTGAACTCGCCCAAGGGCCGCGTCCGCTATTTCTGGCGCTCCCCCGCCGCCGTCGCCCATGCGCGGGCGACGGGCGGCAAGCTGATCTGGTGGGCCGGCAAGGAGACGCCGCAGATCCGCGCCGCCGCCGACGTCTTCGAGGGGCCGGTCGTGCGGATGGAGGACGGCTTCATCCGCTCGCGCGGCCTGGGCTCCGACTTCTTCGGCGCCCTGTCGGTCGCTCTGGACGATCAGGGCGTCTACTACGACCCGACCCGGCCCAGCCGTCTGGAAAGCCTGATCGAGGCGGGCGAACCCTCGCCGGATCAGGCCGCGCGCGCCGAGGCGCTTCGTGTTCGGGTGGTCGAGGCGGGCCTGTCGAAATACAATCTAAAGGGCGCGGGCGTCCCGGCCCACTGGCCGACCGACAAGCCCATCCTGCTGGTCGTGGGTCAGGTCGAGAACGACCGCTCGATCATGATGGGCTGCGGGCCGGACCTGCGCACCAACTCCGGCCTGGTGAAGGCGGCGCGGGCGGATCATCCCGACGCCTTCCTGATCTATCGCAACCACCCGGACGTGACGGCGGGCAACCGGCCCGGCCTGCTGGACCATGCGGCGATGGAGGAGGTCGACGCCTCGGCCGACGATCTGGACATCGTGGACTGCCTGAACGCCTGCGACCGGCTGGCCACCCTGACCTCCCTGACCGGGTTCGAGGCCCTGATGCGGGGCAAGCCGGTCAGCGTCTACGGCCGCCCCTTCTATGCCGGATGGGGTCTGACCGACGACCGGCTGGCGTTTGAGCGCCGCACCCGTCGCGCCAGCCTGCAAAGCATCATCCACGCCGCCCTGATCGGCTATCCGGTCTATGTCACGCCGGACGGCTGGCCGTGCGAGGCCGAGGATCTGGTCGAAGCCCTGATCGCCGCGCGCGACCATCCCCTGCCCGCCCCGCCGCGCGGCCGCATCAATCGCTGGTGGCGCGGCATAAAGGCCAGTCTCGACCGCAGCCCTCCCCCGGCCTATTGAGGACGTTCGTCATCGCAACGGACTGAGTCCGGCCCGCGAGGCGCCCGAACTTCGCCGCGAGGCGCCGACATAAGGCTTGTCGAGCGCCGGGGACTCCATGTTCCCTCATGCAGCGAGGCGCCGCGCGCCGAGCGTCAGGGAACTACACAGTGCAAAAAGCCGTCATCTCCGCCACCGGCCTGTTCACCCCGGAACAGTCGATCTCGAACGAGGAACTGGTCGGCGCCTACAACGCCTGGGCCGAAGACTGGAACGCCGCCAACGCCGAGGCCATCGCCGCCGGAGAGATCGAGGCCAAGACGCCTTCGTCCGAAGCCTTCATCGAGAAGGCCTCGGGCATCAAGGCGCGCTATGTCATGGACAAGTCGGGCGTCCTCGACCCCGAGCGGATGCTGCCCAGCCTGCCCGCGCGCGGCGACGACGAACTGTCCATCCTGGCCGAAATGGCGGTGAAGGCCGCTGAGGACGCCATCAGGGCCTGGGGCAAGCCGGTCAGCGAGATCGGCGCCGTCATCTGCGCCGCGTCGAACATGCAGCGCCCCTACCCCGCCATGGCCATCGAAGTGCAGCAAGCTCTGGGGATCGAGGGCTTCGCCTTCGACATGAACGTGGCGTGCAGTTCCGCCACCTTCGGCATCAAGACGGCGGCGGACTTCGTGGCCTCCGGCTCGGTCAAGGCCGTGCTGATGGTGAACCCGGAAATCTGCTCGGCGCACCTGAACTTCAAGGATCGCGACAGCCACTTCATCTTCGGCGACGTCGCCACCGCCGTCATCATCGAGGCCGAGGATCAGGCCGGACCGGGCGGCTGGGACATTCTGGGCACCAAGCTGCAGACCAGCTTCTCAAACAACATCCGCAACAATTTCGGCTTCCTGAACCGCGCCGCCCTGCCGACCGACGGGCATGAGCCGGTCTCGTCCGACGGCCTGACCGACAAGATGTTCGTCCAGCAGGGCCGCAAGGTCTTCAAGGAGGTGGTGCCGATGGTGTCGACCATGATCCTGGATCACGCCGCCGAGCTGAACCTGGACACGCACGGGCTGAAGCGCCTGTGGCTGCACCAGGCCAACATCAACATGAACACCCTGATCGGCAAGAAGGTGCTGGGTCGCGAGCCCGAGCCGAGCGAGAACGTCATCATCCTGGACGACTACGCCAACACCTCTTCGGCCGGGTCGATCATCGCCTTCCACCTGCACAACGACGGCTTCGCGCCGGGCGAGACGGGCCTGATCTGCAGCTTCGGCGCAGGCTATTCTGCGGGCACGGTTTTTGTGCAAAAGCGCCCCTGATCGCCCTGATCAGGAATCAATATTTCCGGCGCCGCTTGCACTGTTCGGAAATTTTTGCAAACCGTAACGCGTCGAGAAGCAGGGGGGACGGCGCCCGAATGACTCAGACAGCTTCGCCTTGGGCTGAAAAACTCAGTGATCCGCTGGCGCACGATGTGGCCACGGTGTTGCAACGCATGGGCGGTTCGGCCCATCAGGATATGGTGATCAATTGCGTCGCGGCGCTGAAACGCCAACGCGGCGAGTCGGTGACTCAAGACCTCAAAATGAAGATCATCGAGGTGTTCGAACGCTATCGCGACTTCTTCATCCGCCCCTTCGGCGAGGGGTCGCTGCGCTGGGCCCTGGCGCCGGGCGTCGCCTGACCGCCTAAAAAATCGACCAACGAAAAAGGCCCGCTCCGACTGGAGCGGGCCTTCGTCATTTCAGACCATCCGCGCTTAGAAGCGTCGGATGTAGCTGACCGAATAGGCGTCAGCCTCGCCGCGATCGTCGCGGAAGTCGCGGCGGGTCCAGTCGGCGCGGACGCCGTTGACGCCGTCCAGGTAGTAGTTGGCGCCGACGCCGTAGTTCCAGCTGTCGCCGCCGACCTTGCTCTCAGAGCCGGCCAGCTCCTGCTTCAGCTCCGTGTGGCCGTAGCCGCCGCGGGCGAACAGCTCCAGCTTGTCGCCGACGGGATACTTGCCGACGACATAGCCGGCCGCGTCCCACTCGTGCTTGATCTGACCGTCGACGCCGGCGACGGTGATGTCCTTGTCCTTGACCCCCACGCCGACCTCGGTCTCCACGGCCAGGTAGCGGTTCAGGTTGACGCCCAGGCGGCCGGATACGGCGCCGGTCTGGGCCGTATCGCCTTCCATGTGCGTGTAACCCAGCGAACCATAGCCACGCGGCTCAGGGTTCGATTGAGCAAACGCCGGAGCGGCGAGAACAGACATAGCGGCGGCGGCGAGAAGAACGTTACGCATTATTTCATACTCCTTAGATGATGTGACTTCTGTGATCACATGCCCCATCCAACGAATCTTAAATGGTTGCGTCGCCACACTCGTTCCATAGGCGAAGCGACCAAACACGACATGAGTTACGCAAAAGACACACACGCCGTTACCTAAATGACGCAAAAGAAGGGCGCGCTCCGCCGGGAAGCGCGCCCAACCGATCCGCCGGGAATCGGATCAGAAACGACGGACGTAGTTGACCGAGTAGACGTCCACTTCGCCGCCGTCGTCGGTGAAGTCGCGACGGGTCCAGTCGCCGCGCAGGCCGTTCTGGCCGTCGAAGTAGTAGTTGGCGCCGACGCCGTAGTTCCAGCTTTCGCCGTCGGCCTTGCGCTCGACGCCGGCCAGTTCGGCCTTCATCTGCGTGGTGCCGTAGCCGCCGCGTGCGAACAGTTCGAAGTTCGGCGTGACCGGCAGGGTCCCGACCGCATAGGCGGCCAGATCATAGTCGTGCTCGATCTTGCCCTTAGCGCCGGCGATGGTGAAGTCGTCGTCCTTCACCCCGATCGAGCCTTCGCCCTCGACGCCGAAATAGGGGTTGAACTTGGCGCCCAGACGGCCGGTGACGGCGCCCAGGTTCCCATCCGAATGGTCCAGCTGCGAATAGCCGAGCGTGCCATAGTAGGTGGGGCCGCCCGGCTGCACGACCTGGGCCGCGGCCGGCAGGGCGAATACAGAAAGGGCGGCGGCGGCGAGAATAACGTTACGCATGAGCTTCAATCACTCCTTATTGTGATGAACAGGCCGGGCCTGACCACCTTGCGGAGAAACAAAGCTCAAGCGCACAGCGCCGTTCCCTGTGCTTGATACAGCAGTCTATGACTGTGCGAACAGAAGCACACACCGCGTTCCGCCAAGGATGACTATTTTGCGACATGAAAAAGGCGAGCGTTTATTCTCCCTCCCCTTCATGGGGAGGGTGGCTGAGCCCGCAGGGCGAAGCCGGGTGGGGGCGGTAAGGCAAATCAAGCGCTGAGGTCGAGACCTGGATCACCCGGCCCTCCCCACCCGGTCGCTTCGCGACCACCCTCCCCATGAAGGGGAGGGAGAGGCGTCCGTAGCCTCAGCGGTCCTTTTCACGCTCCTCGCCCGAGCGCGCGCTCAGCGCGGCCTGCGCCGCCGCCAGCCGGGCGATCGGCACCCGGTAGGGCGAGCAGGAAACGTAGTCGAGGCCGACCGTCTCGCAGAAGGCGATCGACGACGGGTCGCCGCCGTGTTCGCCGCAGATGCCCATCTTCATGCCGGGCTTGACCGAACGGCCCCGCTCCTCGGCGATGCGGATCAGGTCGCCCACGCCGTTCTGGTCCAGACGGACGAAGGGGTCTGTTTCGAAGATGCCCTTGTCCAGATAGGCCTGCAGGAAGTGGCCGGAATCGTCGCGGCTGATGCCGAAGGTCGTCTGCGTCAGGTCATTGGTGCCGAAGCTGAAGAACTCGGCGTGCTCGGCCAGATCGGCGGCGCGCAGGGCGGCGCGGGGCAGCTCGACCATGGTGCCGACGAGGTAGTCCACGCTGTCCCCGGCGTCCGCGAAGACGGCTTTGGCCGTGCGGTCGGTCAGTTCGCGCAGATACTTCATCTCCAGACCCAGGGCGACCAGCGGATGCATGATCTCCGGGATCGGGGCGACGCCCGAGGACGCCTTCACCTGCAGCGCCGCCTCCAAGATGGCGCGGACCTGCATCTCGTAGATTTCCGGATAGGCCACGCCCAGACGGCAGCCGCGGTGGCCCAGCATGGGGTTGGTCTCATGCAGTTCGCGGGCGCGGCGCTTCAGCTTGGCGGCGTCCAGGCCTTGCGTGGCGGCCAGGGCGTCGATGTCGGCGTCAGTGTGCGGGATGAACTCATGCAGCGGCGGGTCCAGCAGACGCACGGTGACGGGGAGCCCGCTCATGATGGTGAACAGCTCGACGAAGTCGGCCTTCTGGAACGGGGCGATCTTGGCCAGGGCCACGCGGCGGCCCGCCTCGTCGTCGGCCAGGATCATCTCGCGCACGGCGGCGATGCGGGCCTCGTCGAAGAACATGTGCTCGGTGCGCGACAGGCCGATGCCCTCGGCGCCGAAGCCGCGCGCGGTGCGGGCGTCCAGCGGGGTCTCGGCGTTGGCGCGGACCTTGAGGCGACGAATGCCGTCGGCCCAGCCCATCAGGGTCTGGAAGTCGCCCGTCAGCTCCGGCTCGATCATGGCCACGGCGCCGTCCAGCACCTCGCCCTTGCCGCCGTCGATGGTGATGACCTCGCCCGCCTTGAAGGTGCGGCCGCGCGCAGTGAAGGTTCCGGCCTTCTCATTGATCGAGATCTCGCCCGCGCCCGAGACACAGGGGCGCCCCATGCCGCGCGCCACGACCGCTGCGTGGCTGGTCATGCCGCCGCGCGCCGTGACGATGCCGCGCGCCGCGTGCATGCCGTGAATGTCTTCCGGCGAGGTCTCGTCGCGGACCAGGATGACGGCGTCGCCGTTCTGGCCCAGACGCTCGGCTTCGTCGGCGTCGAAGACGATCTTGCCGGTCGCCGCGCCCGGCGAGGCGGGCAGGCCCGCCGCGACGACAGTACGCGCCGCCTTGGGGTCCAGCGTCGGGTGCAGCAATTGGTCCAGCGCCGCCGGTTCGACGCGGCTGACGGCCTCATCCTGAGAGATGACGCCTTCGGAGGCCAGATCAACGGCGATCTTCAGCGCCGACTTGGCCGTGCGCTTGCCGTTGCGGGTCTGCAGCATCCACAAGCGGCCCTGCTCGACCGTGAACTCGATGTCCTGCATGTCGCGGTAGTGGCTTTCCAGCCGCCCCACCACGTCCACGAACTGGGTGAAGACCTCGGGCATCGCCTCTTCCATCGACAGCGCCGTCTCGCCCATCTCCTCGCGGCCCGCCTTGGTCAGGGACTGCGGCGTGCGGATGCCCGCCACCACGTCCTCGCCCTGGGCGTTGATCAGGAACTCGCCGTACAGCTTGTTCTCGCCGGTCGAGGGGTTGCGGGTGAAGGCGACGCCCGTGGCCGAGGTCTCGCCCATGTTGCCGAACACCATCGACTGGACGTTGACGGCCGTGCCCCAGCTTTCGGGGATGTCGTGCATGCGGCGATAGAATTTCGCCCGGTCGTTCATCCAGCTTTCGAACACGGCGCCGACGGCGCCCCACAGCTGGGCCTGCGGATCCTGCGGGAAGGGCTTGCCCAGTTCGCGCTCGACCAGGGCCTTGTAGTCCGCGACCACCTTCTCCCAGTTCTCGGCGGTCAGTTCGGTGTCGACCGAGACGCCCAGACGATCCTTGTGGTCGTCCAGCACCTCTTCGAAATAGTCGTGGCCCAGACCCAGCACCACGTTGGAGTACATGGTGATGAAGCGGCGATAGGAATCGAAGGCGAAGCGACGGTCGCCCGACAGCTTGGCCAGACCCTCGACCGTCTCATCGTTCAGGCCCAGGTTCAGGACGGTGTCCATCATGCCCGGCATGGAGGCGCGGGCGCCCGAGCGCACCGACACCAGCAGGGGGTTGGCGGCGTCGCCGAAGGTCTTGCCCACCACGCCCTCGACGTGGGCCAGGGCGGCCTTGACCTGATCGGTCAGGTCGGACGGATAGGTTTCCTGATTGGCGTAATACCAGGTGCAGACCTCGGTGGTGATGGTGAAGCCGGGCGGCACCGGCAGGCCGAGGGACGACATCTCGGCCAGGTTCGCGCCCTTGCCGCCGAGAAGGTTCTTCATCGACGCGTCGCCATCGGCGGAGCCGCCGCCGAAGCCATACACCCACTTGGTCATTTCGTAGTTCCTGAACCGTGGTCTCGCGAGACTGAGTCCCGCCTTATGCGGGGTTTCACTAGCGCGCTGCACCTGCGAAGGCGAGGCCGTAGGCGTAACAATCCGTGAGAGGATGTATCCGCTCGCCATCGTCTTCAGCCCCAAACCATGGAGCGGACAAAGGAAAACGCCCGCCGGTTTCCCGACGGGCGTTTGCATTCGTTCAATCCTGAGTGGAGGCTCAGGCCGGATCCGTTCAGGCGGCGACGGTGATCGCGCCTTCGGCCGGGTCGCGCAGGACATAGCCGCGGCCCCAGACGGTCTCGATGTAGTGCTTGCCGCCGGCGGCCGTCGCCAGCTTCTTGCGCAGCTTGCAGATGAAGACGTCGATGATCTTCAGTTCCGGCTCGTCCATGCCGCCGTACAGGTGGTTCAGGAACATTTCCTTGGTCAGGGTCGTGCCCTTGCGCAGGGAGAGCAGCTCCAGCATCTGATATTCCTTGCCGGTCAGATGCACGCGGTGGCCGTTCACTTCGACGGTCTTGGCGTCCAGGTTCACCGCGATCTCGCCGGTATGAATGATGGCCTGGGCGTGGCCCTTGGAGCGGCGGACCACGGCGTGGGTGCGCGCGATCAGCTCGTCCTTGTGGAAGGGCTTGGTCAGATAGTCGTCGGCGCCGCCGCCGAAGGTCTTGACCTTGGTGTCGATCTCATGGCTGCCCGAGAGGATCATCACCGGCGTATTGATCTTGCCGTTGCGCAGCTGGCGCAGAACCTCAAGCCCGCTCATGTCCGGCAGGTTCAGGTCCAGCAGAATGAGGTCGTAGTCATAGATCTTGCCCAGATCGATGCCTTCCTCACCCAGGTCGGTCGTATAGACGTTAAAGCCTTCCGACTTGAGCATCAGCTCAATGCTTTGGGCTGTCGCGTGGTCGTCTTCGATCAGCAGGACGCGCATTCTTGCCCCTCCAGGCAAAACTTGGGATAGCCGCGCGGGAGCGGCGGCCAGGTAACCTTGTTCCAACGTTAACGGGCCAAAACCTTAAGAAGGGTTAACGCATCCCGATATGAAACGCCTAAGGTGATTTGCGAATCGCCGTCCAGAGTCCTGAGTCAAGGATTCGTTAATTTATTTGGCGCCGCCCCCTCATTCCCCTGTTGACGTCTGGCGCGTCTTCCACAGGGGACGTGCACAACCGCCCCCGCCGATGCCGGACCCCGCCTGGGGAAGCGACCGTTTCTGACGCTTGATAGGATAACATTCCTACCTCGGTCGCCGAACGCACTCATAATGGCGACATCCACAGGAATGGCGGGAGGAAGCGCAGATCATGGAACCCTATCGCGTGCCGGTGACGGAGGGCGACCGCATCCGGGCGGACGCGGCCCTGTCGCTGGCGGCCCTGGCGCTGGGCGTGCCCGTCGCCGAAATGACCCGGCGCGAGCGGGTGCGGCCTCGGGCCTGTCGGGCGCGCTGGTCGGCCATGTATGTGGCGCACGTCTCCTATGGCTGGCCGCTGGAGCGGGTGGCCCACGCCTTCGGCCTGAACCGGGCGACGGCCGGCGCCGCCTGCCGCTGGGCCGAGGATGAGCGCGATCGGCCTGATTACGATGTCCTGATGGACGGGCTGGAGGGGGCGCTGCGCGCGGTGATGGAGCTGCCCCTGGTCGATCTGGCGCCCGAGATCGGAGCCCGCCGATGAGCCGCCAACTGGAACGCGCCCGCAGCCTGCTGCAACGCCCCGGCGCCTGGCTGGATCAGGCGAACGGCGCCTATCCCTTACGCCTCGGCGGCGACCGGCGCAGCCGGGTGGTGCTGACCCTGGACGAGGCCGTCTTCCGCGCCGTGATCGAGCAGCCGGGCCTGCGCCTGCGCGAAGGCGGCGGCTGGCTGCCTCGCGCGGCCAACGACCATGCTCCCGCCTCGGCCCCGCCCGGCCGCCCCGGCGTCATCGAGGGCGAGCGCGCGGTGATGGAGGGCGACGGCCGCCTGACGATGCGCCGCGCCAATCTGGGCGAGAGCCCGATCCTGTGGCTGGCCCGGCGCAAGGATCAGTCGGGCCGTCCGTGGCTGACGCCGGCCGAGGTGGCGGCGGGCGAGCGCCTGCGCGCCGAGGCCGAGATCGCGGCGGCCGGTCCGTCTCTGACCATGCGCTGGGACGCCTTGCCGACCTCGCGTTCGGGCGGCGGAGGCGTGCGGATCGAGCCGGGCGACCGCGCCCTGTCGGCCTCGGCGCGGGTGCAGGCGGCGCTGGACGCCTGCGGCCCGCGCCTGCGCGCCATGGTCGAACAGGTCTGCATCCACGGCACGTCGCTGCAACTGGCGGAACAGGCCCTGTCCCTGCGCCGCCGACAGGGCAAGACCCTGCTGAAACAGGGTTTGCAGGCTCTGGCCGAGCACTACGGCCTCGCATGACGGCGCGCCGCCGTCATGCGGGACGCACAATCAAAGATTACTGATCTACGATTACTTAAGCATGGCCGTTCTACCCAAGGGCGATCCTCCCGGTCGCAGTGAGTAGACTCCCCATGACGTTCCTCCGCCCCGCCTCGCTTCTTCTCGGACTGGCGGGCCTCGCCGTCGCCGGGTCCGCCAGCGCCCAGACCGGCGTCAAGGCCGGCGCCGACGACCAGTGGCGCGTCACCGTCAGCCCCTATGTCTGGGCGACTTCGCTGGACGGCAATGTCACCCTGGCCGGGCACAAGGCGCCGGTGGACGTGTCCGCCTCGGACGCCTTCGACCAGCTGGAGAGCGTCGTCATGGGCGACGTCGAGGTGCGCAAGGGCCGCTGGGGCGCCTTCGTCGACTATCAGTACGCCAAGACCCATGAGGGCGTGTCCCTGATAGGCGTTCCGGCCGAGTTGGGCACCCGCTCGACCACCGTCTCGGGCGGGGTGCTGTTCCGCCTGATCGACGATCCCGTCGGCGGCCGCACCGCCTTCGGCGACGCGCGCAGCTTCCGTGTCGAGCCGCTGATCGGCGCCCGCTGGAGCAAGCTGCGGGCGGAGTTGAACACGCCGCTGGGCGCCACGCAGAAGGGCGCCGAATGGACCGACCTGCTGCTGGGCCTGCGGGTCGAGAGCGACGTGTCCGAACGCTGGACCCTGCGGACCCAGGTCGACGCCGGCGGCCTAGGCGATGACGACCGTCACAGCCTGGCCTGGCAGGCGCTGGCCTCATACCGCACGCCGCTGGCGGGCGGCGCCGTCTCGGTCAACGCCGGCTATCGGATGCTGCACCAGAACTATGAGCAGGACGATTTCACCGGCCAGCGCTTCGACTGGAAGGTGACTCGCCACGGCCCGGTGCTGGGCCTGTCGCTGACCTACTGATCCTCCCTCCCCCGATGATCCGCTCACCTCAGGAGACGACATGCGTAATGGAATGAAGAAGGGCGTCGCCGCCCTGGCCGCCGCCTTCATGCTGGCCGTTCCGGCGGCCGAGGCCTGCACCCGCCTTGTCTATCACGGCCACGACGGCGCGGTGATCACCGCCCGGTCGATGGACTGGAAGGACGAGATCATGACCAACCTCTGGATCTTCCCGCGCGGCATGGCGCGGGACGGGTCTGGCGGTCCCAACTCCCTGACCTGGACGTCCAAATACGGCAGCGTCATCGCCAGCGGCTATGACATCTCGACCGTCGACGGCGTGAACGAGATGGGCCTGGTCGCCAACGTCCTGTGGCTGGTGGAGTCGGAATACCCGACGTATGACCCGAACAAGCCCGCCCTCAGCATCGCCGCCTGGGCGCAATACGCCCTCGACAACTACGCCACCGTGGCCGAGGCGGTCGAAGGCCTGCGCGACGAGCCGTTCGTTCTGGTCAGCGACAATGTGCCGGGGCAGGAACGCCTGACCACCCTGCACCTGTCCCTGTCGGACAGCAGCGGCGACAGCGCCATCTTCGAATACATCGACGGCAAGCTGGTGATCCACCACAGCCGCGACTACCAGGTGATGACCAACTCGCCGACCTTCGATCAGCAGTTGGCGCTGAACACCTATTGGCAGGGCATCGGCGGCACGGTCATGCTGCCGGGCACCAACCGAGCGGCCGACCGCTATGCGCGCGCCTCCTTCTACGCCAACGCCATTCCCAAGTTCGAAGACCAGAACATGGCCGTGGCCAGCGTGTTCAGCGTGATCCGCAACGTCTCGGTGCCGTTCGGCATTTCGACGCCGGACCAGCCGAACATCTCCTCGACGCGCTGGCGCACGGTCGTGGATCACAAGCGTCAGCTGTACTTCTTCGAGTCGGCCCTGACGCCGAACACCTTCTGGGTGGACCTGAAGAAGATCGACTTCTCTGCGCGCGCCCCGGTCAAGCGGCTGGAGCTGGGCGAGAACCAGATCAACACCCACGCGGGCGACGCCACCGCCAAGTTCAGCAACGCGCGAGCCTTCCCCTTCCTCGGCCCGCAACAGTAGGCCGCGACAAGGCGGTCGGGGCTCAGAAAATCCCGACCGCCGCCTCGGCCCAGATCACCAACACGGCCAGGACCACCGCCCCGGCCAGCGCCAGCCGCACCAACGGCGTCCGCGCCTTCCACAGCAGCAGCTCCAGCAGCAGGCCCGCCCCGATCAGCAGGACGGCGGCGAACAGGAAGTCCTGCGCGTCCCAGGCGACCTCGGAGGTGAACTGCATGGCCGCCAGCGGCGTCAGCAGGATCAGCCCGACCGCGCTCCAGCCGGCCGTTCGGATCGGATTGAAGAAGGAAGGCGCGCGTTTCGTCAGGACCGGCATCGGACCGCTCCGCACAGGATAGAACGCCTCATCATGCGCCCGATCGCGTTCGACCGGAAGCGAGAAGCGCAGTCAGCCCGCCGCCAGCGCCGCTTCGCGGATGCGGCCGACCATGCTGTTCAGGCCGTTGGCGCGTTGCCGCGTCAGGGCCGAAGGCAGGCCCAGACGGTCCAGCGCCGCCCTGGCGTCAAAATCCAGAATCTCAACCGGCAGCCGTCCCGAATAGAGCCGCAGCAGCAGGGCGATGTTGCCCTTGGACAGGGCGCTGTCGCTGTCCGCGTCAAAGAACAGGCGATCGCCCTCGGCCCGCGTCGACAGCCAGACCTGGGCGGCGCAGCCCGGCACCTTGTTCGCCTCGATCCGCGCCTCTTCGGGCAGGGGCGGCAAGTCCTTGCCCAGGTCGATGACGTATTCGATGCGTCCCTCCCAATCGCCCAGCAGGTCGAACTCCTCGACCAGTTCGGCCAGGGTCTCGTCGATGGAGCGGGCGGGAGCAGCGGTGGAGGTCATGGGCGCGACATAGGCCGCGCGCGCCCTCGCCACAACCGCCCCTCTCACACCCGGTTCTTCGCTCCCCCGACAGGCGAGCGCGCTAGGGGGCGCTTGGGGCGCAGTCTAATCTATAAGGCTGATTCAACCCCTGCGCCCGGATGGCCGTGACGTCTAGGACCGCCCTTCTCGATCCCATCCGCCGCCCCGAAGCCGCCGAGGCCGGGGACGGCGCCGCCGTGGCCGCCTGGCACGCCGGGTGGACGGCGGTGGTCGGGCTGAGCGCCCTGGGCGCCGCCTGGCTGGGGCGCCCCCTGGCCGCGCCCGAGGCGTTGGCCCTGGCCGTCATGGCCGCGCCGGGCGTGGCGGGTCTGGCCCTGCTGGCGCGCGACACCACGGCGTTGAGAACCGCCCTGACGACGCTGTGGGCCCTCGCGGCCCTGACGGCGGCGGCCCTGGCGGGCGGCGCGGCCGGACCGCTGGCCGGCTTCGTCTTCGCCCCCCTGGCGGCGGGGCTGGCGCTGGGCGGGCGTCGCCGGGCGGGCCTCGGCGCCCTGGCCTCGGTCGGCGCGGCCCTGGTCGGCGTCATCTCCACCGCTGTCGTCGGACCGGCGACGCCGGGCGGCGGCCTGGCCGGCGCCTCGGCCCTGATCACGACGAGCGCCGCCCTGCTGGGTCTGGCCCTGGGCCTGCGTCGCCAGTCGCGCCGCCTGACCGCCGCTGAAGACGCCGTGGCGCGAGTCGAGGCCGTCCTGTCGGGCCAGCCGGGCCTGACCCTGACGCTGGACGCCGACGGCCGCTATCGCGCCCTGTCCGCCTATGGCGCGGCGCCCGCCGCCCTGCCCGTCGATCTGCTGTTCGAGGACGGGCTGCTGGCCGCCGTGGACGAGGCCGACCGCGCCGCCGTCCTGACCGCCCTGGCTCGCGCACGGAACGGAGGCGAGGCGCAGGTCCGCTTCACCCCGCGCCTGGCGCTGGACCGCCGCATCCTGCTGGTCGCGCGACGGCTCGATAAGGGGCCGCGTCTGATCGTCCAGGCGCTGGACGCCACCTTGCAGCACGCGCGCGAGGCCGAACTGGACGCCGCCCGCGCCGAGGCTGAGGCGCAGAATCTCGGCAAGACCCGTTTCCTGGCTCACATGAGCCACGAACTGCGCACGCCGCTGAACGCCGTGGTCGGCTTCTCCGACGCCATGCGGCAGGAGCTGTTCGGCCCCGTCCCGCCGCGCTACGCGGACTACGCCGCCTCGATCCATGAGGCGGGCGGCCACCTGCTGGACCTGATCAACGACGTGCTGGACGTCAGCCGCATCGAGGCCGACCGCTATCAACTGTCGCTGGAGCGTTTCGACGCGCGCGAGCCGGTGCTGGCGGCGCTGGCCCTGGTCCGCATTCAGGCCGACGACAAGGGCGTCGAACTGGCCGCCGTCCTGCCGCCCGAGGCGCTGAGCGTCCGCGCCGACCGCCGCGCGCTGAAGCAGATGGCGCTGAACCTGCTGGCCAATGCGGTGAAGTTCACGCCGCCCGGCGGAACCGTCACCGTGTCGGTGCAGGCGGCCGACGACGCGCTGGAGGTGACGGTGGCCGATACCGGCGTCGGCATTTCGGCTGAAGATCTGGCGCGTCTGGGCCGCCCCTATGAACAGGCGGGCGACGCCGAACAGCGGGCGCAGGGGTCAGGTCTGGGGCTGGCGCTGGTGCGCGCCCTGGCCGGGCTACACGGCGGGACGCTGGCGCTGGACAGCGCGCTCGGCGTCGGCACGGCGGCGACGGTGCGCCTGCCGCTTGAGACGCCGGACGCCTGAGCCTCAGACCTTCGAGGCGGCCAGCTTCAGCCCGAAGCCGATGAAGACCACGCCGACCACCCGGTCCATCGTCCGCACCACGGCCGGACGGCGCAGGAACCGGCCCAGCGGCGCCGTCGCCAAAATCAGCCCGGCGAACCAGACGATGGTCAGCGCCACATGCACCCCGACCAGGAAGAAGGTGAAGGCCGCGACATTGGCCCCCTGCGGCACGAACTGGGGCAGGAAGGTCACGTAGAAGACGCCCACCTTGGGGTTCAGCAGATTGGTCAGCAGGCCCCGCCGAAAGGCGACGGGACCACTGGGGGGCAAGGCAGCGCCCGGCTCGCCCAGGCTCCTGCGCGGCTTGAACAGCATCCGCGCGCCCAGCCAGACCAGATAGGCCGCGCCCGCCCACTTCACCACCGTATAGGCCAGCTCCGACACCCGCAGCAGCGCCCCGAACCCCAGCGAAACCGCCGCGCCCCAGATCAGACAGCCCAGCAGGATGCCCGCCCCGGCGAAGACGGCCGAACGCCCGCCCTCGGCCGCCGCCGATCTCAGCACCATCGCCGTGTCCACCCCCGGCGTGATCGTCAGAATGGTGATGGCGACCAGGAAGGCGGCGAACAGGGCGGGATCGAACATGGCGCGCACTGGAACACGCCGTATCGCCCCGCCGCAACCGCCAAACTGGACGGCGCCGCGCTCGGCATAGGAAAGACGCCTCCGGCCCAGCGAGGACGCTCATGGACGAAACCGCCTATCGCGCCGCCCTGCGCGCCACGCTCGACGCCCACGACGGCCCGGCGCTGGCGCGCATCCGCGCCCTGCAGGCCGCCCTGCCCGAGGCGGCGCGCGAAATCCACGTCGTCGTCTTTCCCGATCAGGACGGCGAAGGCGCCTTCAGCGTCCACGTCAGTCTGGACGGCCCCGACCTCTACGTCCTGAACCGGGCGATCGAGCCGCACCGCACCCTGTTCGAGGTCGTCCACGGCGAGGAAGGTTGCGAGCCCGACGTGCCGATGTTCGGACGCGATCCCGGCTTCAGCGTTCAGGACGCCATCGTCGATACGGCCGCCGACTGGATCGAGGCCCTGTGGCCCCGCGGCGGGCGGGCGCCCGTGCCCGTCATGATCTATGGCGACGAGGATTACGGCTCCGCCGTCCCGCGTCGGGTGGAGCCCTAGACCGGTCCCATGGCCAGGAAGGCGCGGGCGGCGGCGAAGTCGCCCGCCTCGAACCGCGCCGTCGCCACGCTGTCGTCGCGAAACAGGAACTCGATCAGGAAAGGCTCGCGCGGGTCCAGCGTCGCCAGAGCCTCAGCCGCGCTGTCGGGAAAGCGCCAGACCTCGCCCGCCCGCGCCCCGGACGCCAGCAGGTCGCGCGGCGCCAGATCGGACCCGGCGGCGAAGACGGCGCGGCGCGCGGCCTCGGGCGGCAGGCCGTCCCCCGCCAGCCACGGCCGGGGCGAGCGCGCCGCATCGCGCATGACGATGCGCGCGGCATAGGGCCGGGGCTTGCCGACGAAGGAGACGACCGCCGCCGGGCGCGCGTCCTGCGGCGCCTTGCCGGTCAGGCCGAACCGCACGGGCGAGGCGCCGGTCGCCCCGTCCTGAAACAGGCGCCAGCCGTCGCGGGCGCTCTCGAAACGGTCGGCGCTCCACACGGCCTTGTCGCCGGGGAAGTTGATCCGCGCCGCGCGCGACCATCCGGCGAAGGCGTGGCGCACCCGCGTCTTGACCCGGCCCAGCTCGGCGTCGTTGCAGGGGGTGGCCTCGGCCCGCGCCGTGGCCCGCGCGGCTGTGGCGGCCAGTTCGGTCGCCGGGCGCCCGGCGCGCAGGGCCGCCCCGCGCGCCTGCAGGGTCGCCGCCTCCAGCGCCTGTGTCAGACGCGGTTCGAACAGGCGGCACTTGTCCTGCGCCGCCCGCACGAAGGCCCGCTCATAATAGACGTCGCCCGCCGCAGTCGCCGTCCCGGCCGCGAGGGTCAGGGCGACGATCGCGGCCAGCGTTCTGCTGACTATGCGGGGCGACAGCGCTATCTTCATGCCGCCACCCTAGCCGCCGCCGGTTCCGGGTCCGTGTCCAAACAAGGTGAACCAATTGCTTCTTTCCACTGACGTCTGGGTCGGCGCCCTGATCCGCCGCGCCGAACTAGAAGGCGCCAACGCCGTGGTGGTGAAGAAGGGCGACGCCCGCGCCGGGGCCGTCATCGTCAAGGCCTATGACACCGCCGCCCGCACCGCCCGCCTGTGGACCGAGGCGACCGGCCAGGACGGCGAGCCCTTATGGATCCAGCCCGTCGCCAGCGAATTCGAAAGCGAATTGGACGCCTATCTGGACCGCCAGCGCCGCTATGACCCCGACCTCTGGATCATCGAGATCGAGGACCGGCAGGGACGACACTTCCTGACCGAGAAGACGCAGGGCTAAACGTCGGCCCCCTCTCCCGATGGGAGAGGGCTTGAGCACGAGAGCGTCAGCGATCGTTCTTGCGAGAAAGGGTGAGGGTTCACGGATGAAGTCGGCCGCAGGCCGCGTCGCGGCGGCTTACGCCGACTGACGGGACAAGCCCCTCACCCTTTCGCCTATTCCAATCGCCTCCGGCTCTTGGAGGCTCAAGCCCTCTCCCGCCGGGAGAGGGTTTTACCGCCAGAACCGCCCTCAAGCAGCGCAAAAGCGCGTTAGGGCCGCTGAAAATGGTAACCGGCCCGTTCACCGCGTTCGTGAACCGGACCGCAAGCGCAGGCGCCCTACAACCCGTCGCATGGGGCTAGAACGGTCCTGCGAGCGGGCGCGGTCCATGCTGTTTCTCTTGAACGATGTCGTCTTTGATCTGGACGAGGCCTGCCCGGCCCCGAGCCATGACGTGCGCCGCTTCGAGACCTTATCCTGCGACTATGTGTTGGAGATGGGTTGCGAGCTGTTCGCCGAAGACCCGCTGCTGCATCGCACCGACCCGGCTCGCGCGCGCCGTCTAGCTTGGCTGATCGCGCACAAGGCGCAGGGCGTCAACGCCGCCCTGTTCGCCGCGCCCGAAGCCGGTTGCGCGCCCGAACTGGTCGAGCCGCGCTTCTGCGCCCTGCCGGAAGTCGTCCTGCGCCACCTGCAACAGCGCGCCCGTCGCGGCGCGCTGACCGCCGCCACGGCGGACAAGGCGGTCTGGGGCCGACTGGCCGCCTAGAGCAGGATTCCGAACACCGTGTGCACCACGGCGGCGGCTGTGACGATCAGGGCGAAACCGGCCAGAAAGCAGACCAGCGGATGAATCTTGCGCTCGTTCTGTACAGGCGCGACCTTGCCTGGATGGGCCAGAGCCATGACGTTTCCCTTCCCTCGTGCGGCGGACTCATGGCCCGCCGTCTCCCGAAAACGAGCATGCCTCGAATAACCCTCATACGCGAAGGGTCTCTCACGGCATCGTGAACGTCGACAATTGAGCCCCGGCGCGGTAGGTCGCGCGTCCTAAAGGAAGCTCCATGTCCAAACTGACCCTTGCCCAGGAGGCCGACCGCCGTCGGACCTTCGCCATCATCGCCCACCCGGACGCCGGTAAGACGACCCTGACCGAGCACATCCTGCTGGCGGGCGGCGCCGTGCGCGCGGCCGGGGCGGTCAAGGCGCGCGGCGAGAACCGCCGGGCGCGCTCGGACTGGATGAAGATCGAGAAGGAGCGGGGCATTTCGGTCACCGCCTCGGTCATGACGTTCGAACACGACGGCAAGATGTTCAACCTGCTGGACACGCCGGGCCACGAGGACTTCTCGGAAGACACCTATCGCACCCTGACCGCCGCCGACTGCGCCATCATGGTGCTGGACGCCGCCAAGGGCATCGAGCCGCAGACGCTGAAGCTGTTCGAGGTCTGCCGCCTGCGCGACATTCCGATCATCACCTTCATCAACAAGCTGGACCGCGAAGCCCAGGATCCGATGGCCCTGCTGGACGAGATCGCCTCGCGCCTGCAGTTGGACCCCGCCCCCATCTGGTGGCCGGCCGAGAGCGGCAACCGCCTGCGCGGCCTGGCCGAGGTCGGCGGCCAGGGCCGGTTCCAGCCCTACACCCGCAAGACCTCCGACAACGACGGCGAACACCCCGCGCCCCTGCCCTTCACAGACGCCGCCGCCTTCTTCGAAGGCACGGAGCAGGCCGACATGGTCGATGCGCTGGAGCTGGTCGAGGCGGGCTATAAGCCGTTCGACCGTCAGGCGTTTCTGGAAGGCCATATGACGCCCGTGCTGTGGGGCTCGGCCCTGCGCCACTTCGGCATCGAGGAACTGCTTAAGGCCATCGGCGAATGGGCCCCGTCGCCCAAGACCATGACCGCCCGCAAGGAGGCGCCGCCGGAAACCCGCAACGCCCCCACGCCCGAAGACATCACCGTCGAGCCGAGCAAGGACGAAGTCACCGGCTTCGTCTTCAAGGTTCAGGCCAACATGGACCCCAACCACCGCGACCGCATCGCCATGTTCCGCATGGCCTCGGGCAGCTTCAAGCGCGGCATGAAGCTGAAGGTCCAAAACACCGGCAAGCAGTTGTCGGTGAACGCCCCCATCATGTTCTTCGCCTCGGACCGCGAACTGGCCGAAGAGGCCTATGCGGGCGACGTCATCGGCATTCCGAACCATGGCGTGCTGCGCGTCGGCGACAGCCTGTCGGAGAGCGGCCTGGTGCGCTTTGCGGGCCTGCCCAACTTCGCGCCGGAAATCCTGCAGCGCGTCCGCGTCAAGGATCCGCTGAAGGCCAAGCACCTGCAGAAGGCGCTGGTCGGCCTAGCCGAGGAAGGCGTGACCCAGCTGTTCCGCCCGGAACTGGGCGCGGACTTCATCGTCGGCGCCGTGGGCCAGCTGCAGTTCGAGGTCATGGCCGACCGCCTGGGCGAGGAATACGGCCTGGACGTCGTCTTCGAGCCGTCGCCTTACGCCGAGGCCCGCTGGGTGTCGGGGGCAAAGGCCGACCTTGAGGATTTCGCCGGCAAATACCGGCCCCAGATGGCGACCGACATCGACCAAAACCCGGTCTTCCTGGCCAAGTCGGCGTGGGAGACAGGCTATGTCTCCGAACGCTTCCCCAAGGTGACCTTCACCAAGACCAAGGAACGGGGCTGATCCTCAGGTCTTGGTGATCGACACCCCGCCGTCGACCAACATGGCCGTCCCGGTCATGAAACTGGAAGCATCGGATGCCAGGAACAGGGTGGCGCGGGCGATCTCGTCCGGGCTCGCCATCCGCTTCAGGGCGTGCATCCCTTCGACGAAGGCGATGATCTCGGGCGTGTGGGCGAACTCGCGCCCGGCCTCGGTGTCCGTGCCGCCGGGCAGCAGGCAGTTGCTGCGGACGCCTTTCGCTCCGTATTCGGCGGCGATGACCCGCGACAGGCCGACCAGCCCCGCCTTGGCCGCCGCATAGGCCGCCATGCCCGGCATGCCAATGGCGTGGCCGACAAAGGTCGAGGTGAAGATCAGCGAGCCGCCGCCGCGCGCCAACAGGGCCGGAATCTGATGCTTGGCGCCCAGGAAGGCGGCCGTCAGGTTCAGGTCCAGCGTCTCGCGCCAGCGCTCTGGCGCGATCTCATGCGTCGGCTCATTGGCGCCGATGGCCCCGGCGTTGTTCAGGGCGATGTCCAGCCCGCCGAACCGTTCGACCGCCGCCTGCACCAGCCGCTGGGCCAGAGCCTCGTCGCGGACGTCGCCCGGCACGGCGACGGCGCGCCCGCCCTCGGCCTCGATGGCGGCGACCAGGGCCAGAAGCTCGGCCTCGCGCCGGGCGGTGACGACCACCGCCGCGCCTTCGCGCGCGAACAAGCGGGCGGCGGCGGCGCCGATGCCGGAGCTGGCTCCGGTGATGACGGCGACCTTGTCGATGAGTGCAGGCATGACGACCTCGTGCGTGAAAGAGGCCGCCTTCCTTTCACGCCCTCAGGCCGCGGTCTGGCGAGGTTCGGACTCGGCGTTCAGGTCGAGGGCGCCGCCCGCCGCTCGCCGCGCCCCAGCGCCTGGAGCCACGGCAGGAAGACCTGGATCAGCGGGCCGATGCCCACGGCGAAGACCACCGTGCCCAGGCCCACCGAGCCGCCCAGCAGCCAGCCTCCGGCCAGGACGCTGACTTCGATCAGCATTCTGGACACGCGGATCGACCAGCCCAGGCGTTGATTGAGGCCGATCATCAGGCCGTCGCGCGGTCCCGTGCCCATGCCCGCGCCGATATAGGCCGCCCCGCCCATGGCGGTCAGCGTCACCCCCGCCGTCATGAAGGCCAGCCGCAGCGGCAGGCCCGTAATCTCGGGCAGGACGGCCAGGGCCGCGTCCATCGACAGGCCGATGACGAAGATGTTGAACAGCGTGCCCAGCCCCGGCTTCTGGCGCAGCGGAATCCACGCCAGCATCACCAGAACGCCCATGATGATCGAGGCGGTCCCCAGGCTCATGCCCGTCTTCAGCGACAGGCCCTGGTGAAAGACGTTCCACGGGTCCAGCCCGAGGTTGGAGCGCACCATCATGGCGGCGGCCACGCCATACAGGCACAGGCCCAACTGAAGCTGGATGAAACGACGCATGAACATAGACCCCTTCTGCCCGATCGGCGGGGGATTTAAAGGCCCGGCCTTTGTCTGAGGCCGAAGGTCATGGCGAACATGATCAGGCAGACGCCGCTGGAGACCAGCAGGGCCAGACCCGCCGAGCGATCCAGCACCACGCCGTACAGCGCCGGCGCCGCCGCCTGGACGAAACGAGCGGGCGTCAGCATCAGGGCCTGGCGCGCGCCATAGTTCTGGCGCCCGAACAGATGCAGCGGCAGGACGCCCGAGGCCACCGCCAGCAGGCCGTTGCCCGCCCCCTGCCCCAGGGCGACGGCGCCTGCCGCGCCCTTGCCGCCGACGAAGGCGATCAGCGCGCCGAGCGGATGCAGCAGGGTCGCCGCCCGCGCCGCCGCCACGGGCGAGCCCTTTCCCGACGCCGCCAGGACAATCAGGCGCACCGCTATGGCGGCGCTCGCCATCAGGCCCGCCGCCAGGGCCGCCTCGGCCGCCGTCAGACCCAGCCGGGTCA
The DNA here is from genome assembly GCF_001956865.1 of Brevundimonas sp. ZS04. Lineage (NCBI taxonomy): Bacteria > Pseudomonadati > Pseudomonadota > Alphaproteobacteria > Caulobacterales > Caulobacteraceae > Brevundimonas > Brevundimonas sp. ZS04. The sequence goes on along the minus strand of NZ_MTHE01000005.1, from coordinate 239,920 downwards.
ACAGACGCGGCAGGTGGGCGCTCATGGCCGTCGCCACCCACCAGGCCCCGGCGAACAGGATCGCCAGGCGGATCATGGTTCCGTCCCAGCGCACAGGCCCGGACGCCGGTCGATGGCCGCCCGCTCGCCCGTCCGGCAGCACCGCCGCATACAACGGCAGGCACAGCAGCAGATGCGCGCCCGCCCAGACGAAGCAGGCGCCGCGCCAGCCCAGGGTCTCGATCATCGCCAAGGTCAACGGCCAGCCGAGCGCCCCGCCGAAGGCGCCGAGCAGAGAGACGGCGGCGATCGACTTCTTCGCCGCCTCGCCGTGTAGGGCCACCAGGACGGCGTAGGCCGGGCCGTACAGCCCCACCCCCATGCCCGCGCCCAGCATCAGCACCCCTGCGACCATGAGGATCGGCTCGCGCGCCAACCCCAGCAGGGTCAGGGCCAGGGCGAAGATCACGGCCGCCGCCGACAGCACCTCGCGTCCGCCGCGCCGGTCGATCCAGCGCCCGCCGAACGGACTGAGCGCCGCCGAGACCAGGAAGGCCCCCGACAGGGCCGTGAACACCACGCCCGGATTTGTCCCAACGCCCGCCGCCAGCGGCTCGGCCAGCACCCCCATCAGATAATAGCTGGAGGCGAAGGAGACGATCATCCCCAGCCCCAACACGGGGACGATCAGACGGGAAACGGCGGCGTGCGACATGGCGCGCTCTGTCAGCGGATTTGCCCGCACGACGAAAGCGACCTATCGAACACCTCATGTTCGAAAACCTCACAGCTTCAGGCGCCATACCCTCGCTGAACGCCCTGCGCGCCTTCGAGGCCATGGCGCGCACGGGCGGCGCCACCCGCGCGGCGGCCGAGCTGAACGTGACCCACAGCGCCGTCAGCCGACAGGTCAAGGCGCTGGAGGCGCAACTGGGCCTGCGCCTGTTCGAGGGGCCGCGTCACGCCCTGACACTGACCGAGGCCGGGCGCGGCCTGCTGCCCGGACTGACCGCCGCCTTCGACCAGATCGCCGCCGCCGTGGCCGAGGCGCGCGGGACCGGGCGCGACCTGCACGTCGCCGTCAACGCCAGCCTGGCGGTCAAATGGCTGATCCCGCGTCTGGCCGACTTCAACCGCCTGCATCCCCAAGTGCGGGTCCACTTGGTCGAACTGGCCCCGCACGCCGTCAGCCGACGCGGCGCCGACATGCTGCTGCGATTGCTCGACACGCCTCGGATCGAGGCTCTGGGCGCGATCGCCGTCATTCCCAATGCGGTCGGGCCGGTGATCGCCCCCGCCCTGGCCCAAGACGACGCGCGGACGGCGGTCTTGACCGCGCCGCGCCTGACGCCGCGCACCCACGCCACGGCCTGGAAGGATTGGGCCGGTCTGAGCAGACGGCGGCTGCCCCCCGCGCCCGAGCGGCCGGTCGCCCATCTGCATTTCGCCCTGGACAGTGCCCTGGCGGGCTGGGGCGCGGCGGTGCTGCCCTGGGCGTTGACGGCCGAGGCCGTGACGGACGGACGCCTCCTGGCGCCCTTCGGCTTCGCCCGCGACGACGGGGCTGTAGCGGCCATCCCCGGCGCAGGCGAGATGTCGCAAGATCGTCGCCTGCTCCTGCGCTGGCTCTCCGACCAGGGCCGCGCCATGCCCGCGGCGCCGGATGCAACCTGAAGCTTTGCTGAACACGGCTTTCATCCGTCGCGGGGACGTGGTTCTCTAAGAGGACGCAAATCGGCCGCGCCGCGCCGTCATGATCCGGGCCGTCGCCGTTCGCGGCCCCTGTGGAGTTCAGATGCTGCTCGTCGCCTTCACCGCCGTTCTGGCGCTGGTTCAAGGTCAGGCTCAGGCTCAGGCCCAGCCCCCTGCTCCGGCCCCTCGGCTCGTCTCCTATGACGAGGCGGTGCGGTGCGCTGGACTGACCCAGGCCGCGTCCGAGCTGGAAGGCGGCGAAAGCCGTTACGGCCGCGAGCTTTACGACGCCGCCCTCTATTGGTCGCTGGCGGCCATGCAGGCGGCGACGACCGCCGGGCGCAACCCTACGGCGGCCGAGAACGACCAGACCCGCGCCCGACTTCAGTCCGTGCGCCGCCTGTCGGCAGGCGACGCCGAGGCGCGCTCCGCCCTGCAACGCTGCCGCAAGGCCGCGCCTCGCCTGGGCTAGAGACGAAAAACCGGCCGCCCACCGTTTTTCTCATCATATGGTTAAGCCGAACCCTTCGAACGGCGCTGCGTTTGCTTGGACGACCCCCGGATCACCCTCGTGATCCCGAAGCGGGACGACGGAGCGCCATGTTCGAATTCGGCAGAGATCTGAGACGGCTGTTCGAGAAGGCGCGCGACAGCGACGATCTCGGCTGGCTGGAGCTGATCGGCGCAGGGCTTGTGGAGGTCGAGGCCCGTCAGCAGGCCACGGATGCGGGCCGCGTCTCCTGCGCCCGCCCCTTCGAAGCCGCCCTGCGCGCCGCCGCCCTGTGGCGCGAGCACGCCCGCCGCTGCGGCGCCGCCGCCAGCATCGACCGCGCCGAGGCCGCCGGACGCGACGCCGCCAAGATCGCCGCCAACGACGATCAGGCCGTGCGCGCCGCCCTGGACCTGGCTCAAACCGGGATGCTGGCGTTCGATCTGCGCGGCGGCCCTGAACGCCTGACAGCGGCGCTGGGCCTGCTGGGCGACCTGCCCGCCGCGCGGCGCGCCGACACCGCCGCCGCCATGGCCGCCCTGCACGCCCGCCTGCGCGCGCGTCAGGCCCTTCTGTCCGGCCGCCTGCCTGAACTGACCGAGGCGACCGCCCTGCTGAACGCCGCCCTGGCGCGAATGAAGGCCGGGCGCGCGGCCGAGGACGAGCTGCGCATGGATCGCGCCGTGGTGACGCTGGAGGCCGGGCTGATCGCCCGCGACCCGCGCCTGCTGGACCAGGCGGGCCGCGACCTTCGCGCCCTGGTCGAGGCCGCCTCGCCGGAACAGCGCCCCCTGAGCCGCGCCCGCGCCCTGGCCCTGTGCGGCGCGGGGATGGCCGCCCTGGCCGCCGTGGCCGAGGACGCCGCCGCCCGCGACCAGGCCCAGGCCCTGTTCGACGCCGCCGCCCAGTTGTTCACCCCCGACCACAGCCCGCTGGACTGGGCCGCCATTCAGGTGATGCGCGCCGAGCGCGAGACCCTGCCGCCGCTGGTGCTGGTCCAGGCCGAGGCCCTGACCGAGGGCGGCGGCCTGATCCTGGGCGCCCTGGCCCACGAACAGCGGGTGGCCCAGGAGGCTGCGCGCGCGGGCGCCGCCGGCGACCTGACCGCCCTGCTGGAGATCGAGGGCGCCCTGCGGCGTCGCCTGGTGCGGCCTTCGGTCTCGGCCACGCCGCTGGACTGGGCGGCCGAGCAGATCGGCCTGGCGCGCATCGCCCTGGCCCGCGCCCGCTGGACCGGCGAAACGCCCCGCGCCGTCGGCCTGATGCTGGCCGAGGCGGCCCAGACCGCGCGCGAGCACGGCGCCGCCGGCCTGGCCGAACGCGCCGAACGGCTGACGCCGCGCCCACAAACCGTCTGATCGAACGCGGCCGAGACGCCGCCCGGCCTTGACCCGGCCCCATTGGGCGCCTAGCTCACGGGCTTCGCAGAAGGGTTCCGACACAGTGACCGAACAAACCGCCGCCGATCCCGTCCACGCCTTCATCGCCCAGACGGTGGCCGAGCATGACGTGGTGCTCTTCATGAAGGGCACGCCGGATTCGCCGCGCTGCGGCTTCTCCTCGGTCACGGTTCAGATCCTGGATCACGTGGGCGCCCCCTTCGTCGGCGTCGACGTGCTGCAGGACGAAGCCCTGCGCGAAGGCATCAAGGCCTTCACCGACTGGCCGACCATCCCACAGCTCTATGTGAAGGGCGAATTCGTCGGCGGCTCGGACATCGTGCGCGAGATGTTCCAGTCGGGCGAACTGGCCGCCCTGATGTCCGAAAAGGGCGTCGCCCTCGGCGAAGCCTAAGCTCGATGGCCCGGCCGCAGCTGCAACCGCGTGAGGACCGCGAGGTCTTCGTCGTCCCGCTGGACGTGCGGCCGGAACACATCGACGAGAACAACCACGTCAACAACGTCGTCTACGTCGGCTGGCTGCAGGACGTGGGCACGGCCCACTGGAACGCGCGCTTCGACGACGAGACGCGCGCCCGCTGGTCGTGGATCGCCCTGAGGCACGAGATCGACTACCTGCGCGCCATCGCGCCCGACGCGACCGGCGTCGTCGCCCGCACCTGGGTCGGCGACCCGCAGGGCCCGCGCTTCAACCGCTATGTCCGCATCGAGGACGCCGAAGGCCGCCTGTGCGCGCAAGGCCTGTCCGAATGGTGCCTGGTCGACGCCCAGACCCTGCGCCCCGCCCGCATTCCCGCCGAGATGCTGGGACCGTTCACGGCCTAACCTCCCTTCTCCCCTTGTGGGAGAAGGTGGCCCGTCAGGGCCGGATGAGGGGTCTTGCGACGGTCAATGAGGGGCGAGGCGAATGTCCCGCAACCCCTCATCCGTCCGGCTTCGCCGTCCACCTTCTCCCGCAAGGGGAGAAGGACGATGGATCAGCCCGCGATCTGGCCGAAATCGGCCACCAGGTTCATCACGCCGCGCACCTGAACCAGCAGCTTCAGGCGGTTTTCGCGCTCTTCGGCTACGTCCGAGTTGACCATGACGGCGGTGAAGAAGGCGTCCACCGGGCCGCGCAGGGCGGCCAGGGCCGTCATGGCGGCGGCGAAATCCTCGGCCTCCAGCGCCGCGTCCACGGCCGAGGCGGCGGCGGCGGCGGCGAAGGCCAGGGCGGTCTCTTCCGCCGGCTGGTTCGGCAGGTCGGTGGCGACGGCGCCCTGCGGCAGCGGCCCCTTCTTCTCCTCGGCCTTGAGCAGCTGGGCGGCGCGCTTGTAGCCCGCCAGCAGGTTCGCCCCGTCGTCCGTCGCCAGGAAGGCGGCCAGCGCCTCGACCCGACGCACGATCCGCACCAGATCATCGTCGCCCAGCGCGAAGACGGCCGCCACGAGGTCGTGACGCTGGCCCTTGTCGCGCAGGAGGACAGTCAGGCGGTCGGCGAAGAAGGCGCTGAGTTCAGTCTCAACCGCGAGCTTGTCGACCGCGCGCTGAACATGTCCCTTCTCCAAGGCCGCCATGGCCGGTGAGAAGGCGTCGCGGCGCAGGCCGACGCGAGCTCCATTCTCCAGCACCAGCCGGATCACGCCCAGCGCCGCGCGGCGCAGCGCATAGGGATCCTTCGACCCCGTGGGCTTTTCATCGATGGCGAAGAAGCCGACCAGGGTGTCCAGCTTTTCGGCCATGGCCACGGCGACCGTGACGGGGGCGGTCGGGACGGTGTCGCCCGGTCCCTGCGGCTTGTAGTGGTCGCGGATGGCGTCGGCGACCGCGTCGGGCTGACCGGCCAGACGGGCGTAGTAGCCGCCCATGATTCCCTGCAGTTCCGGGAACTCGCCCACCATGCCCGAGGCCAGATCGGCCTTGGACAGGCGCGCGGCCTGTTCCGCCTGAGCCGCGTCGGCGCCGACCAGCGGGGCGATCTCGCGCGCCAGGGCGGCGATGCGGTCGACCCGCTCGGCCAGCGTGCCCAGCTTGGCGTGGAAGGTGACGTCCTTCAGCTTGGCGTTCCAGGCGTCGAAGCCGACCTTCTGATCCTCGGTCCAGAAGAACTCGGCGTCGCTCAGACGCGCCGACAGCACCTTGGCGTTGCCCGCCGCCAGAGCCTGACCGCCGTCTGTCGCCTCGACGTTGGCCACGACGACGAAGTGGGGGGCCAGGCCTTCCTTGCCCGGTTCGCGCACGGCGAAATACTTCTGGTGCACCTTCATCGACAGCTGGACCACTTCCGGCGGCAGGGCCAGGAACTGCGGGTCCATGTCGCCCAGGATCGGCGTCGGCCATTCGGCCAGGCCCGACACCTCGTCCAGCAGGCCGTCGTCATCGACCAGGGCCAGCCCCTTGGTCGCGCAGACGGCCTTGGCGCCCTCGAGGATGCGCAGCTTGCGGTCGGCGGCGTCCAGCAGGACGAAGTTGCGCTCCAGCTTCTGGCGATAGTCGGCGAAGTCCTTGACCGCGAACGGCTGGCCCGCGCCCATGAAGCGGTGGCCCTCGGTCACGTCGCCCGAGGGAATGCCGTCGACCTCGAACGGGATCACCGCGCCGTCGAACAGGGCCAGAATGCGCTTGATCGGCCGCACCCAGCGCAGGGTTCCCGCGCCCCATCGCATCGACTTGGGCCAGGGGAAGTGGCGGATGATGTCGTCGACGCTCTCGGCCACGACCTCGGTGGTCGCGCGGCCCTTGCTGCTGATTTCGGCGAACCAGACGCCGTCGCGCTCGACCAACTGGTCCTGCGTCAGGCCGGTCTTGCGCAGGAAGCCTTCCAGCGCCTGCGCGGGCGCCGAGGTCTTCGGGCCCTTCAGCTCTTCATTGCGGTCGGGCGTGGCGGCGGGCAGGCCGTCGATCACCAGCGACAGACGGCGCGGCCCGGCATAGGTGGTCAGCGCGTCCCAGGTCAGGCCCGCGGCCTTCAGGCGATCGGACGCCATGCGCTCCAGGTCGCGCGCGGCGCCCTGCTGCATGCGGGCGGGGATTTCTTCGGAGAAGATTTCGAGGAGAAGCTGGGACATCAGGCGGTCGCCCTTTCATGCTCGACTTGAGCGAGGGCGCAGGCTTTGCACAGGTCGCGGATGCGGCCGATGTAGCTCTGGCGTTCGGCGACGGCGATGGCGCCGCGGGCGTCCATCAGGTTGAACAGGTGCGAGGCCTTCAGCACCTGGTCATAGGCGGCCAGCACCAGCGGCTGCCCCTGCGGCCCCTTCATGGTCAGGAAGTGGGCGGCCTCGCGCTCCATGTCCTCGAAACGGCGCTTCAGCGCGGCGACGTCATAGCCGTGGAAGTTGGCTTCCGACTGCTGGCGCTCGTTCTCGAGGAAGACTTCGCCGTAGGTCAGGCCCTCCTTGTTGAACTTCAGGTCATAGACGTTGTCGACGCCCTGGACATACATGGCCAGACGCTCCAGCCCGTAGGTCAGCTCGCCCGAGACGACGTCGACCTCGATGCCGCCGACGCCCTGGAAATAGGTGAACTGCGTCACCTCCATGCCGTCGCACCAGACCTCCCAGCCCAGGCCCCAGGCGCCGACGGTCGGGTTTTCCCAGTCGTCCTCGACGAAGCGGATATCGTGCAGGCTGGGGTCGATGCCGATGGCGCGCAGGGAGTTGAGATACAGCTCCTGCAGGTTGTCGGGGTTCGGCTTCAGGATGACCTGATACTGGTAATAGTGCTGCAGCCGGTTGGGGTTCTCACCATAGCGGCCGTCGCCGGGGCGGCGCGACGGCTGGACATAGGCGGCCTTCCACGGCTTCCTGCCCAGCGCCCGCAGCACGGTGGCGGGGTGCAGGGTGCCGGCGCCGACCTCGATGTCATAGGGCTGCAAAATGGCGCAGCCCTGCTCGCTCCAATAGTGGTGCAGGGTCAGGATCAAGTCCTGAAACGAGAGAGGTTCAGCAGCGGCCACGGTCGACATTTCGGTCCGATTTCGGGAGGCGCGGACCATAGGGCCGCCACGCTTCGCCAGCAAGGCGAGCGGACCGAAACCTTCATCCTTCTGCAAGCGCCGTTGCGCTAGAAGGCGCCCATGATGCAGCAACGGATCGATCAGATGCGCCGCCGGGCGGCGCGCTACCTTGGCGTCAGGCCGACGACAGTCGCGCCCGCGCGCGGGATTCTCAGCCTCAGCTTCGACGACTTCCCGGCCAGCGCCTGGACCGAGGCCGGGCCAATCCTGGCCGAACACGGGATCAGGGCGACCTATTACGTCGCGGGCGGCCTGTGCGGCGGCGAGAACATCGGCAAGGCCCAGTTCGAGGTCGAACACCTGCAGGCCGCGCATGAGGCCGGGCACGAGGTCGGCTGCCACACCTTCGACCACGTCAGCGCCCTGCGCCTGAGCCCCGCCCAATTGACGGACCAGTTGGCGAGAAACGCCGCCTGGGTGGCCGAGCGGCTGGACGGCCACGTCATGACGACCTTCGCCTGGCCCTTCGGCGACGTGGCCCTGGGCGCCAAGACGGTGATCGACGAGCGGTTCCTGCTGGGACGCGGCGTGCGCGACGGGGTCAACGCCGGACGCGCCGACCGGGCCAATCTGCAGGCCATCGGCCTGGAGTCCCGCCGCCTGCCCCACTACGACCTGGAGGCCCTGGTCGCCCGCGCGGCCGAGGCGCCCGGCTGGCTGATCGCCTATGGCCATGATGTCGAGAGCGATCCCACCCCCTACGGCTGCACGCCCGAGGATCTGGACCGCCTGATCCGCCTGGCCAAGGCGGCCGGGCTGGAGATCCTGCCGGTCGGCGAGGCGTGGGAGCGGTTGGGCGGCGCCTAGTTCCCGCTCATCCCGCCCAAAGAAAAACACCGCCGCCCGCTGAGGGCGACGGCGTCTGTCCGTCAAGATCGCCGGGGCCGAAGCCCCGACGCCCGCCTTATCAGAACCGGAAGCTGACGCGGCCGGTCAGGCGGTGATCCTTGTAGTCGTCGTTGAAGACGCCCGAGTAGCCGACCTCGATGTTGGTCGACTTGGACGCCTCGATGTTGAAGCCCAGGCCCGCCTGCAGCGCGCCCGAGTTCAGGTCGGCGCCTTCGACGCGGAACACCGGACCGTCCGAGAAGGCCGCGTTGAACACAGGGCCGTCGCCGCTCAGGTCTTCGGTCCAGGCCAGGTGGCCGATCGCCGACAGCGCCGGACGGCCGTTGCCGCCCGCCAGATGCGTCTCGGAGCGCAGACCCGCCGTCAGCAGGTCCGAGGTCTGGGAGACCTCGCCCGACAGGGCCGCGTCGCCGCCGCGCTCGACCACGTCCGCATCATATTCGACGCGGGTGTAGTTCAGGTACGGCTCCAGCACGGTCGAGGCCATGACCGGCTTACGCCACGACACTTCGCCGTAGGCCTGCCAGGCTTCGCCGTCGTAGCGGCCGGTCAGCTGCTCGTTGAAGCGGTTCAGCGAGGCCGAACGGTCGGTGCGGGTGCGCGAGTCCATCCAGGCGCCGCCCAGACGGAAGTCGAGGCCGCCCAGCGTCGCGGCGCCGTAGACGCCGATGTGCTGGGTCTTGACTTCGCCCGTCGACAGCAGACGGCTGGCGCGGATTTCCGACTGGCTCTCACCGACGGCGACCCCGATGTGGGCGCGGCCGTTCAGCGTCTTCTCGACGCCGGCCAGATAGCCGGTGGCCTCGCTGCGGAAGCCCGCCAGTTCGCCGTTGTCCTGACGCCCGCTGCCGAACACGCCCGAGGCCCAGACGGCGACGCCGCGGCCGTCGGTCGCCTCCGTCGCGCCGTTGCGGCCGCGTGTCAGCATGGCGTCCCGGATGAAGCGCGAGTCGCCCGTGGCGACGCCCGCCAGGGTGGCGTGAACCTCGCCCGTCAGGCTGTTCAGAGCGCCGCGGACGTTGGCGACGCTGCCGTCCAGAATGGCGTCTTCCAGCGCTGTGTTACGGCCCGCTGACGGCGTCATGGCCGAAGCGGTCATGACGTCGAGCGCCGCGCCGACCGACTTCTGGTTCGGCGTCACGCCGACCGAGGCGATGGTCACGTCATTGCGCGCCAGCGTCAGCTGCACGGCCTTGGCGCTGTAGGCCAGGATCGGCTTCAGGAAGGCCAGGTCGCTTTCGGCCCCCGCGAAGACGCCGGTGACGCCGCCCTCGGACTGCAGGATATTCATCCGCGTGCGCAGGTTCCACTCGCCCTGGTCGGCCTTCAGGATGACCTTGCCGCCTTCCAGCGTCGTCGCGCCTTCCACGGCGACGCGCGAGTGCTGGGCGCCGTTCACGCTGGAGCGGATCCACAGATAGGAGCCGTCCTTGAACACCAGATTGTCGGCGATGGTCAGCGTGCCGAACGGGTTGGCCGCATCGCCCGGCGCCAGGACGCCGCCCTTGTCGACGATCACGTCGGCCAGACGGCCCACGCCGCCCAGCATGCCCAGATCGGCCACGGTCGAGGTCGAGTTCAACAGGCTGCCGTTGACGGTCAGCAGGCCGCCCTCGACGCGGGTCGCGCCGGTGTAGTCGTTGGCGCCCGTCAGGATCAGCTCGCCGCCGCCCTTCTTGACGATGCCGCCGATGTCGTCGGGGTATTCGGCCAGCACCTCGGCCGAGTAGCGGTCGCGCGCGTCGCCGATGTCGTTGCTCCACACATCGACCGTGCCGACGCGGACATTGACGTCGCGCACGTCGCGCAGGGCCGTCGGGCCCTTCAGCGCGACCTCCATCTGCGGCGCGCCCCAGCCGGACTTCAGGTCCACGCCCGGCGTGTCCAGATCCAGCGAGCTGGACACCAGGATGTCGCCGATCAGGGCCGTGTCGTACTCGGCGAAATGCTCCATCAGCAGGGCGGCGAAGCCCGAGATGTTCGGCGCCGCCATCGACGTGCCCGTATAGGCGGCGTAGTCAGGCCCCGTGTAAGTGACCAGCGTCTTCAGACGCTCCACCAGCAGAGCATTGGCCTGGGTCAGCACGTCGGACGAGAACTCCGGCGTCAGGATCGCCATATTGGCGGGCGAAACCAGCAGACTGGCCAGTTGAGAGGTGAAGCCGTCCGGGTCGCCGAGACGGCCGCCCGAGATCAGGGTGATGGCCACGGCCTCCTCGGCCACGCGGCGGCGTGCGGCGGCCTCGTCGAACGGAAGACCGGCGTCCTCGGCGGCGTATTTGGCGTCCAGATAAGCGTTCAGCGCGCCCAGGAAGCGGTTCACCGAAGCGCTCTGCAGCGCCGCGACCGTCGTCGCCGCATAGAGCGGGCGGTAGTCAGCCGGACGGTACTGGGCCACGATGGCGTTGAAATCGAATTCGAAGCCGGGCACGGCCGACACGATCTGATGGCCCGGACCCGCGACGCACCAGGTCGCGGTCTGACCGCAGAAGCTGGTCGAGGCGCTGGGCGTCAGATCGGCCTTGTAATTGGCGACCGACAGCCAGTTGTCGCGCAGGCGCGGATCGAACATCGGCGCAGCGGCGTCAATGCCCGCGTGAGCGCCGTAGCCGTTGCCCGCCGAAAAGACGACCAGAACGTCATTGTCGAGCACCGGCTTGTAGAAGTCGCCGTAGTTGCTGCGCGGGCCGAAGGTCTGACGCACCAGCGCTGCGGACGCATTATAGGCCAGGCTGTTGCTTGAACCCCAGCTGTTGTTGATGATCCGCACCTCGCCCGTCGCGGCCAGGTCAACGATGTTGGTCTGGGCCGTGCTGACGATGTCGCCGTTGATGTAGACGTCGCGGAACCACAGGAAGTCGCCGGCGGCGAAGTTGGTCGTGGCCGAATAGATGTTGGCGCCGAAGGCGTTGCCGAACATGGCCTCGCCCTCGATGCGGGCGCCGCCGATGGTGCCGGCGACGTGGGTGCCGTGGCCTTCCCAGCCGCGACGGGGGTTGATGCGGCCGTCGTTGCCGTAGTCGCTCGAAACGACCGTGTTCAGACCCTTGATCTTGCCTTCCCCGCCGAACAGCGGGTGATCCATGTAGACGCCTGCGTCATTGACGCCGATCGTCAGCCCCTTGCCCGTCAGGCCCAAGGCGTAGGCGTGCTCCAGCCCAAGATAGGCCTTGGAGTAATCGACCGAGAATTGAGCGTCTTCGCGCCAGGACGTCAGCGCCGCGTCGTAATCCGCAGTGCGCGACCCGTCCGCCATGTAGAACCCGCCCGGCGGCGGCGTAACACTCGTCTGAGCGGAAACATCACTCGCCCAAACCAGGGCGGAACCAGCGGCTGCAACCAAGAGGCCAGCCTTGAACGCGTTAATCATAGATCCCCACAAGAGCGACAATGGCTATTCGAAGAGAGGCCGCCTCCGTCTCGACAGCCCCATGACCGCCGCTCCACGCGCCCCTCTCCGCATCATTTGAGACGGAAACCTCCGCCTACTGTCAATCATGGAACGAAGATCATTCACCAAAACGCCCATCAACCAAAATGGTCACGCTTGAGTGTCTCGAAATTAGAATTTCCCTCCAACCCCCGCCCTTCATGACTCCCAGGGGTTTGGGCGCCGCCTCAATCGGCCCTTTCTTCGCCCAAATTGAGCCACAGCCGCGTCACTCCGCCGCACTTCTCGCCTTAGGGTTGAAGCAACCCTCGCGCCTCGGCCCAGCGAATCAGCGGTTTGCGAGGCCAGCACAGCAGCCAGGAGCAGGCGCTGTATTCGCCCGCCTCGATCATGGCGCGGCGGGTGGGCGATGAGACGGAGGCGCGCTCATCGTGGATTTCGCCGCCGCCCTGATGGATCATGAAGGCGCCGTTGTTCACGGGCGTGGCCCGCAGATAGGTCAGGCGCGGGCTGATGATCTCCAGCGGCGGATCGAAGAACCAGCTGGAGCCGATGACGCCCGCCAGTTCGGGCCGCGTCTTCAACAGAGCGGCGGCGGCGGCCCAGTTCCGCTCCCAGCCCGCTTCGTTGAAGTCCGACAGGTCGCGCGCCTCGGTGTGCGTCTCCAGCCACGGACGCCAGCCGCCCGCCTGGACCCAGGCGATCAGCGGACCGGGACCGCGCCCGCCCAGCATGTGCCGCACCACCAGCCCCGGCCCGACGGGCGAGGACAGGTCCAGCATCTGGGTGTTGCTGCCCGGCACGCTGAGCGCGAGGGACACCCGCACGTCCTTGGCCCAGAAGTCGGGATCATACGGATCCGCCCCGCTGTCCAGATAGGCGGCGAGCCGGTCCACATAGGTCGGATAGCCCGCCAGCACGGCCTGCGGCAGGCGCTCGGCGGCGATGCGGCCGGGCAGCTCCAGCGCCCAGGCGGCGATCAGGCCGCGCCTCTGGTCGTCGTTCGCGCCCTCGCCCAGCAGGCCGTCCACGGTGCGGGCGGCCAGTTCGAAGTCCCAGTGCGGGGCGACCTCGGCGGCGGCGCGGGCGGCGGCGTCCTTGAGCTCGTTCACGCGGGCGCGGTCGGCGGACGACAGGCGCGACAGGGCGCGTTCAAAGGCGGCGGTCTGTTCGGGCGTCAGTTGGGTCATGGCCGCCAGCTTGACCGCAGGGGCTGTAAATCCGGTTAAATAACTGCACGCGGTTCGATGTCCGGCGCGCCCAGCACCACCGGCCGCGCCCACCAGCCCGGCCGATCCAGGGCGAAGGCGGCCTCGATCGCCGCCGCGCGGTCGTCGAACAGGCCGAAGACCGTCGCGCCCGATCCCGACATCCGCGTCAGCCGACAGCCCGGCGCGGCGCGCATGGCGGCCAGCGCCTCTTCAATGCCCGGCGTGACGGCCAGGGCGGGCGCCTCCAGATCATTCCGCTGTGTCGCCAACCAGTCGATGACGGAGGCGACATTCCAGTCAGCGGGCGATTGCGGTCGATCCGCGTCCCCGGCGGGCGCGGCGTCATAGGCGCGATAGACCGCCCCCGTCGGCGACGGCAGGCCGGGGTTCAGCAGCACGCCGTGCAGCGTGGGCAGGCGCGGCTCGTCTTCCAACGCCTCGCCGATCCCCGAAGCCCAGGCCGGGCGGGCGCGCAGACACATGGGGCCGTCCGCCCCGGCGGCCAGGGCGAGTCGCTCCAGTTCCGCCTCAGCCATGTCGAGGCCCAGCAGGCGCGCCGTCAGCCGCAGCGCCGCGCCTGCGTCCGCCGAGCCGCCGCCCAGCCCGGCGGCGATGGGCAGACGCTTGTCCAGGGTCACGGCCACAGGCGGTTCGCCGATCCCGGCCGCCGCGCCCAGGGCGCGCAGGGCCTTGAGGATCAGGTTGTCGCCCTGCCCGTCCAGACCCGCCGCGAACGGCCCCTCGACCGTCAGCGACAGGGCCTCGGCGCGGCGCACCGTCACCCGGTCGCCGACATCAGCGAAGACGGCCAGGCTGACCAGGGGATGATAGCCGTCGGCCTGCACCGGCCCGACGTGCAGCAGCAGGTTGATCTTGGCCGGCGCCAGGCCGCTCAGAGCGTCGGAAACGGACATGGCGGCGTCAGTCGGCCGCGCCGCCCGCAGACCCCAGCCCCTTGTCCCCGGTCGGATCCTGGCCCAGGCGGTCGCGCAGCTTGGCCTCGACCTCGCCGCGGCGCTTGTCGTCGACCTCCAGCGTCAGGACGCGGTTCCACTGGAAGCCCGCCTCGCGCTGACGGCCCACAGCCCAGTAGGCGTCGCCCAGGTGGTCGTTGATCTCGGCGTTGGCGGGCTCCTTGTCGACGGCGCCCTCCAGATTGACCACCGCCGCCTCATACTGCCCTTGGCGGTACTGGGCCCAGCCGAGGGAGTCCTGAATGTTGCCGTCCTTGGGCTCGGCGGCGTGGGCGCGGGCGATCATGGCGGCGCCCTCCTGCACCCGCGTCCCGGTGTCGACCCACAGATAGCCGAGATAGTTCAGCAGGGTCGGATTGTCGGGCTGCATCTGGAGGGCGGCCCACAGCTCGGCCTCGGCCTCGGTGTCCCGGTCGAGGGATTCATAGGCCGCGCCGCGCAGGAAATGGACCTCGAAACCCTGATCCGCCGTATTCAGCAGCGGGCCGTTCAGCAGCTCCAGCGCCGCTTCGTGCCGTTCCATCTGCATCAACTGGCCGGCCAGCATATAGGCCACGCCCGCCTCGTCGGGACGGGCGGCGGCGGCGCGGCGCAGTTCGACCAGGGCCTCTTCATCCCGTCCCGCCTTGCCCAGGCTGATGGCCGTCTGGATGCGGGCGGCGGCGTAGAGGGCGGGCGAGGCCTCGCTGACCTCCGCCAGGGCCGCCCGGCCCGCCGGTTCGATCCCGCCCTGGATCAGGGTCTGGCCGATCAGAAGCTGGGTGTTGTCGTTGGGGTCCAGGTTCTGGGCCAGGCGCAGATAGACGACGCCGAACTCATGGGCGCGCTGGGCGATCATCTGGTCCGCAGCGGTGCGCAGCGCCTGGGCGGCGCCCTGGCGGAAGCTGGGCAAGGCGGGCGGGCGGCCCTTGGCCAGCACCCGCTCGCGCCCCTGGATCACGCGCCGGTCGGCCGTTCCGGCGGTGATGGCGGCGTCATACTGGACCAGGGCGTCGTCGCGCCGACCGCGCCGCTCCAGGAACTCGCCGTACGGTTGGCGGAATAAGGCGCCGGTGATGGCGTGGCTGGTCAGGTCGCGCCATTCGGCGTCGGCCTCGTCATAGCGGCGGCGCTGCTCCAGCAGGCGGGCGCGGTTGGCGCGCGCCACCATGACGCTGACCGGATCGAAATCGGCGGGCGGCAGGGCCAGGGCGCGATCCCAGTCCTTGGCGGCGGCGGCGATCCAGCCCTGGACGTAGAAGCCCGCCCGGTCATGCGGCTCGCCGACCGGGGCGTCCTTCAGCAGGGCGTCGGCGCGCCGGGCGTCGCCGCCGGCATAGGCCTGCACCGCCTGAACCAGGCGCCCGGCCTGGACGATGACCGGCGACACCTCGGGGTCAGTCGGGGCGATCCGCCCCGCCTCGTCCAGATCGCCGGCCAGAAGGGCGGCGGTGAAGGCCTGTTCGCGCACGCGCGGCTGTTCCGGCGTCAGGGCGTAGACGCGGCTGAGATAATCGGCCCCGACCGCGCTCTCGCCGCTGGTCAGGGCGTTGCGGCCCGCCAGATAGAGGCCGAAGGCGCTGTTCTTATGGGCGTCGAGCGGGATCGGCGCCCAGACGGCGGGAATGGGCGCGACCTCGGGTTCTTCGGGCGTTTCCGGCGCATCCGCGATGATGATGTGCGGGACGGGATCGCCGTTCGGCTCAGCGTCCTGCCCTGCCGGAGCTTCGGCCGGCGTTTCCGGCGCAGGCTCGGGCGCCTGCTGCGCCAGGGACGGCGCGGCCAGCGACAGCGCAAGGGCGGAAGCCGCCAGGAACAGGACAGGACGAGAAGAGACGAAACGCATGGCCGGACCCTTCACGCTTTCCCTTTCGCCCGCAAGATCATGTGCGGGAAAAGCCGCACAACACTTCTGCCTCCCCATGAAGGGGAGGGAGAATCTCTGGCTTACATGTTCGGATAGTTCGGACCGCCGCCGCCTTCGGGCGTCGTCCAGACGATGTTCTGCGACGGATCCTTGATGTCGCAGGTTTTGCAGTGGACGCAGTTCTGGGCGTTGATGACGAAGCGCGGATCGGCGCGGTTCGCCTCGTCCGCATAGACGACCTCGTACACCCCGGCCGGGCAGTAGAGGCGTGCGGGCTCGCCGTACTTGGGCAGGTTGACGTTGATCGGCACGGACGGGTCCAGCAGCTTCAGGTGCGCGGGCTGGTCCTCGGCGTGGTTGGTGTTGGAGATGAAGACGCTCGACAGCTTGTCGAACGACAGCTTCCCGTCCGGCTTGGGATAGGCGATCGGCTTGTGCTGCGAGGCAGGCTCGGTCGAGGCCGCGTCGGTCTTGCCGTGGCGCATGGTGCCGAAGAAGGAGAAGCCGCCCGTCAGGTGGTTGACCCACAGGTCGAACATGCCGACCGCCCCGCCCATCATCGTGCCCAGCTTGGACAGCAGGGGCTTGGCGTTGCGGACGACCTTCAGCTCCTTATGGACCCACGAGCGCAGATAGGCTGCCTGATAGGCGCTCAGCACGTCGCCCTCGCGGCCTTCCATGACGGCGTCATAGGCGGCGTCGGCGGCCAGCATGCCGGTCTTCATGGCGTTGTGGCTGCCCTTGATGCGCGGCACGTTCACGAAGCCCGCCGAACAGCCGATCAGGGCGCCGCCGGGGAAGGCCAGCTTGGGCACCGACTGGAAGCCGCCCTCGGTGATGGCGCGGGCGCCGTAGGAGACGCGCGTGCCGCCCTCCAGATGCTCGGCGATGGCCGGGTGATGCTTGAACTGCTGGAACTCGTCGAACGGCGACAGGAAGGGGTTCCTGTAGTTCAGGTGGACGACGAAGCCGACAGACACATAGCGGTCGCCGAAGTGATACAGGAACGACCCGCCGCCCGTCTTGTCGTCCAGCGGCCAGCCGGTGGTGTGCTGGACCAGGCCGGGCTGGTGCTTCTCGGCCGGGATCTGCCACAGCTCCTTCAGGCCGATGCCGAACTTCTGGGGATCGGCGGCGTCGCACAGGTTGTGGCGGGCCATGATGGTCTTGGCCAGCGAGCCGCGCACGCCCTCGGCGATGAAGACGTATTTGCCGTGCAGTTCGAGGCCCGGCTGGAACTCGCCGGTCGGCTTGCCCTCGCGGTCGATGCCGAAGACGCCGGCGACGACGCCCTTCACCCGGCCGGTTTCTTCTTCCCAGACCACATGGCTGGCGGCCATGCCGGGATAGACTTCGACGCCCAAGCCTTCCGCCTGTTCGGCCAGCCAGCGCGCGACATTGCCCAGCGAGGCGATGTAGCAGCCGTCATTGTGCATGAAGGGCGGCATGGCGAACATCGGCAGGGAGGCCTGTCCCTGCGGCCCCAGCACCAGGAATTTGTCCTTGGTCACCGGCGTCTCGAGCGGGGCGCCGCGTTCCTTCCAGTCGGGGAACAGCTCGTTCAGCGCCTTCGGGTCGATGACCGCGCCCGACAGGACGTGGCCGCCGATCTCGGCCGATTTCTCGAGCACGGCGACGGAAATCTCCTTGCCGTCCTTTTCCGCCCGCTGCTTCAGGCGGATGGCGGCCGACAGGCCGGCGGGGCCGCCGCCGACGATGACGACGTCATATTCCATGACCTCGCGCTCGACGCCCGCCAGGGCCTCGAGCGGCGGCAGGTTGTCGATGACGGCTTCCTGCCATGCGTTCTTGGCGCCGCCTTCGATCATTTCCTCGGCCATGTCCCCTGAATCCTCGTTGTCGTCGTGGTTATCCGCCTTATCGGGAGGTGACGCGGGGGCGGTCAAGGCCTATTGCCTATAGTCAGATGAACGCCCCTTCCCTCGATATGGCTGCCGCAGAGGCCCTGTTCGCCTTCTGGCGCGACGCAGGCGTGGACGCCTGTTTCGAGGCGGAACCGGTCGACCGCACCGTCTTCGTCGCCCCCGTCGCGGCCAAGGGTCCGGCCACGATCACCCCCTTGCGCGCCCCCGGCGCCCCGCCGTCCGTCGATGAGGCGGCCGTCGAGGCGCGTCGCCTCGCGGCGACGGCGACCACCCTGGACGAACTGGCCGAGGCCGTCGCCGCCTTCGAGGGCTGCCCCCTGCGCGCCATGGGCGCCCGGCAATCCGTCTTCGCGCGCGGCAATCCGCAAGGTTCGCTGATGATCGTCGGCGAAGGCCCCGGCGCCGAGGAAGACGTGCGCGGCCAGCCCTTCGTCGGCCATGCGGGCCAGCTGCTGGACCGCATCCTGACGGCGGCGGGCCTGCTGGACGAGGCCTTCATCACCAACACCGTCTTCTGGAAGACGCCCGGCAATCGCACCCCGACGCCGCAGGAACAGGCGGTCTGCGCCCCCTTCCTTGAGCGCGCCTTGGCCCTGCTGAAGCCCAAAGCTGTGCTGCTGGTCGGCGCGGCGGCGGCCAAGGCCGTGCTGAAGACCGACGACGGCATCATGCGGACGCGCGGCCAGTGGCGCG
Source organism: Brevundimonas sp. ZS04 (assembly GCF_001956865.1). Taxonomy (NCBI): domain Bacteria; kingdom Pseudomonadati; phylum Pseudomonadota; class Alphaproteobacteria; order Caulobacterales; family Caulobacteraceae; genus Brevundimonas; species Brevundimonas sp. ZS04. The sequence goes on along the minus strand of NZ_MTHE01000005.1, from coordinate 221,512 downwards.
AATGGCGATTGTCCGAAGACGGAATCGCCGCCCCCGTCATGGCCACCCTTCACCCCGCCTTCCTGCTGCGACAGCCGCAGGCCAAGGGTTTGGTTTGGAAAGACATTCTAGATTTGTCCGCTCGCCTGCGCGGCGAAGTGGTTGAGCCGGGCGCCTGATTCAGGCATCCTGAACTCTTGGAGACCAGTCCGCAGAGCGTCGTAGAATCCCGAATCGAGACGGGACCGACGCCGACGAAGGGGGCCGCCGCGTCATGTATTCTTTCCGCCGGACGCGTCGTGCGTCTCTGTTCGCCTTCGCGCTTTGCGCCCTTGCTGCGACCGCAGCCCAGGCTGAAGATGTCGATACCTCCCGCCCCTATGCCGCCGCTGGCGCAGATTCCGGCGCAGATTCTGGCGCAGACGCCTCGCCGTCGCCCACGGCGCTGAGCAGCGAGGACCGGCTCAGCTACACCACCGCCTTCGACGCCCTGCGGCGCGGCGATCTGGAGCTGGCCCGCAACTCGGCGCGTCAGGCCAAGGACCGCGTCCTGCTGGGTCAGGTCGAGTTCGAGCGCCTGTTCCACCCCAGCCACGTCGCCACCTATGACGAACTCGCGGCCTGGCTCGAGACCTATTCCGACCTGCCGATGGCCGAGCGGGTCTATACTCTGGCGATGCGACGCCTGCCCGACGGCGCGGCCGAGCCCAAGCGCCCCGGCGGCTTGCTGACCCGCACCTGGGCCAGCCTGACCAATCCCGGCGACGGCGGCGTCAACGATCCAGCCAAGGCCGCGCGCGTGGCCCTGAACAACGACGACCTGCCCGGCGCCTACACGATGGGCCAGCAGATCGGCGACTGGTGGACGGCGGGTCTGGCCGCCTGGCGCATGGAGCAGCACGCCGACGCCTTCCAGGCCTTCGAGCACGTCGCCCAGGATCCGACCGAGGATCCGTGGGTCCGCTCGGGCGGCGCCTTCTGGGCGGCGCGGGCGGCGGGCCAGTCGGGCCGACAGGACCGCGTGAACGAATATCTGCGCCAGGCCGCGCGCTGGCCGGCCACCTTCTACGGCCAGATCGCCCTGCGTCAGCTGGGCGAGGAGCCGGTGATCGAGAACCAGGGGCCGCGCCCCTATGAGGCGACGCTGCAACGCGCCTCATTCACGCCCGAGCCGATCGGCGTGGATACGCGCGCGCTCAACGCCTTCATCCGCTCGGACGAGGACGCCCGCCGCACCGTCGCCCTGTACGAGGTCGGCCGCCGCAACGATGCTGAACTGGCCGCCCGCAACGGCCTGCGCGCCGCCAGCGGCGACAGCGCCGCGCGCCAGATGTGGGTCGGCCTGTATCGCCTGGTCGCGCCCGGCCGCGCCGCCCAGTCCGAGGCCAGCCGCATCGACGCCGTCCGCTATCCGATGCCGGACCTGCAGCCCATGGGCGGCTTCACCATCGAGAAGGCCCTCGTCTACGCCATCGCGCGCAAGGAGACGGACTTCAACGCCAACGCCCGTTCCGGCGCCGGCGCCTATGGCCTGATGCAGGTCATGCCGACCACGGCCGCGCACATGACCGGCGACCAGGGCTATGTCCGCACGCCCCAGCGCCTGCTGGACCCGGCGGTGAACATGAAGCTGGGCCAGGACTATGTGAACCGCCTGTTCCAGATCGAATCCTTCCAGGGCGACCTGCTGAAGGCGGTGGCCTCCTACAACGCCGGGCCGGGGCCGATGCTGGCGGCGATCCGCAAGCTGGGCGCCGACGCCGATCCCCTGCTGCTGATCGAGACCATCGACGTGCCCCAGGCGCGCGAATACGTCGAGAAGGTCGTCGCGGCCTACTGGATCTATCAGCGCATGATGGGCGGGCCGGTGAAGACGCTGGACGCCGTGGCATCGGGCGCGCGCGCCGTGCCGATCCGCCTGGATTACGTCGCGCCGCCCCCCGCCCCCTTGCAGGTGGCAGAGGCCGTGCTGGGCGGCGGCTCGCGCTGAAGCGCGATTAAGACGCCTCAGACCATCAAGGTCAGAAGCGACGTCCACACCAGGGCCATGACCACCGCCGCCAGGGCGTAGGCTCTGGCCGTGCGGCCCCAGTCGGTGTTCCTGCTGATCGTACGCATGGCTCCGCCCCTCCGAGAACAAGCTGGACTATAAGTCCGCTCTCTTAAACCCGCGTTCTCAGGATCGGTTAATCAACGTTAGATGACAGGGCCGCCGCCTCCCACTCGCGGAAGTGCGGCTGGGCCAGAAGGGCGGCGACATAGGCGGCGGCCGTCCCGTCGTCGCCGTGAGCCGACAGGTCGATCTGATAGTGGCGCACCCGCGCCGCCACGGGCGTGAAGAAGGCGTCGGCGATCGACCAGTCGCCGAACAGCCACGGCCCGTCCGCGCCGAAGCGGTCACGCATCTGTCGCCACAGCACGACCAGACGCGCCAGGTCGCGGTCCAGGCCCGGATCGGACGGCGCCGGGCTGCGCGCATCCCCGGCCATCGGATGATCCGGCCCCATGCCGCACAGGTCGCGCAGGGCGTGGAAGCCGGAGTGCATCTCGGCCGTCGCCGAACGGGCCAGGGCGCGCGCGATCGGATCGACCGGCCATAGATGCGCCTCGGGATAGCGTTCGGCCGCCCATTCGCTGATAGACAGGGTGTCCCAGATCGTCTCGCCCTCGACCTTCAGCAGCGGCACGAAGCCCGAGGGCGACAGGCGCCGCAGTTCAGCCTTTTCAGCCTCGGAGCGATACCAGACCTCGCGCGTGTCGAAGACGGCGCCCGCGCGCCTCAACACCAGCCACGGCCGCAAGGACCAGGTGGAGAAGAGGCGCGGTCCGACGATCAATTCCATGGCGAAGCTCCGAGGCTGTCGCCGTGATTAATGGCTGGAGGCGAGCTTCAGCACAACCAGGCCGCTGACGATCAGGACGGCGCCGATGACGCGCATCGGCGTGACGGGCTCGCCCAGCACGGCGATGCCGACCACGAAGGCCCCGACGGCGCCGATGCCGGTCCAGATCACATAGGCGGTGCCCAGCGGCAGGGTCTTCATCGAGATCGACAACAGGCCGAAGCTGACGATCATGAAGCCGATGGTGCCGATCGTCGGCCAGGGCTTGGTGAAGCCCTCGGAGGCCTTCATCAGGAAGGCCCAGACGATCTCGAACAGACCGGCGAGAAGAAGGAAGATCCAGGCCATGACTTGCTCCCTTGCATGGCGTGCCGGGTCGTCCCAGCGTCATGCCCAAGATGGGAGAGGTCGTCCTCTGACCCCGCCTATCTGGGACAGGCGGGTCTCAAGTCAAGGCTTGCCGCCCTCGGGGGCTTTCGCAGACGCAATATGCCATCAGGTGGAGGCCATTTTGCATCAGTGGAAGGGGGGAGCGGGCGATCCCTCGCCTGCTCCCCTCGCCCATCATCAGCGCATGATCCGCAGGGTCACGCCCACCGTGCGCGGCGCCCCCAGGAAGGCGCCCAGCGTCCCCGTCTGGAACGGCGCGCCGAAGGCCACCTGGCGATAGTCTTGATCGAACAGGTTGCGGCCCCACAGCTCGACGCTCCAGGCGTCATCGCGGGCTAGCGCGACGCGGCCGTCGACCAGCCAGAAGCCCGGCTGGCTCTTGGCCGGGTCCAGGTCCGAGCCGGTGTTGTATTCCGACGAATATTTGGCCGCCAGCGTCACCCGCCCGGTCAGCCCCGCCGCCACCGGCCGCTCATAGGTTCCAGCCAGAGACCCGCTCCACAAGGGCGCGAAATTCATCCGCCTGCCCGCCAGCAGCGGCAGGCCCGGCACCGCGTCGTCGCCATACTCCGTCTGAGCGTAGGTCAGGCCGCCCTGCAGCGACAGGCCCTCGAACGGCAGGAACATGAAGTCCGCCTCGACGCCCTTGGCCCGCACCTCGGGGATGGAGCGGACCAGGAAGGTCGTGCCCAGGAAGGTGTTCAGCTGGAAGTCGTCATAGGTCTGGCGGAAGGCGGCGGCCGAGACCAGCAGGCGCCGGTCCAGCATCACGCTCTTGATCCCCGCCTCGAAGGCGTCGGCGCTCTCGGCCGGGAAGGCGCGCGAGGCGTCGGGGACCAGATTGGTCTGCCCGCGATCCAGGTTGAAGCCGCCGTTCTTGCGGCCCCGCGACCAGGAGGCGTAGAGGCGCGTGCCCTCGGTCGCCTTAAACTCGGCGCGGGCCATGCCGGTCCAGGCCTCGTCCTTGACCGTCTCGGACTGGCTCAGGCCGTTGAAGGCCGGGTTCGACCACGGCAGGCACAGGATGGCGTTGCTGACGCCGTTGGCCAGCGCCGCCGCGCAGGCCCGGCCGCCGTCGGTGTTGTGATAGGCGGCCGTCATCTCCTTCTTCTCATGGGTGCGGCGCAGGCCCCCGGTCAGGGTCAGGCGGTCGGTCACGGCGTAAGACACCTGACCGAACAGGGCGGCGCTGCGAGCGGTCTGCCAGTAGCGATCCAACTGGCCCTCGCCCTCGACGAAGCTCTGGCCGACGGGAAGCCCCGTGATGCTCGACACGAAGGCCGGATCGCCCAGCGGGTTCGACGCCGAACGCGACAGCAGGCGGCTGACATAGCCTTCGTAATCTGCGCCGTAGAACAGGCTGTCGCGACGGGTCAGCTTCTCATCGGCGAAGAAGGCGCCGGCCGACCAGTCCAGCTTTCCGCGCTGGCCCGACAGGCGGAACTCCTGCGTCAGGGTGCGGAAGCGGTTCGACCAGCTGCCGTCGTCCGGGCGATAGGCCAGGTCGGCCGAGGTGAAGTCCCAGTCCTGGCTGATGACGCCGCGCCAGTCGCGCACCGCCGAGGTGCTGTCCAGCCTCGCCCAGCCCAGATCGGCGCTCAGATGCAGGGCCAGGCCCTTGTCGCGGATGCGGGTGTTGGTGTCGCGGTTGGAATAGGCTGTGCGATCCCACGGCTTCGGCGTCGCCGCCACGCCGCCGTCGGGCGCAAAGGTCGCCAGCAGGGGCGCGGTGGTGCCCGTGACCAGTTGCACGCCGACGCAGCAGCGTTCGTCCCGCTCGGTCCAGTCGGCGGTCAGGCGGGCGGTCAGGTTCGGCGTGGCGCGCCACAGCAGCTGACCGCGCACGGTGTCGTAGTGTTCGGTCTGATCGTCGGTCGAGGTGCGCGGGCCCTCCCCGATCTTCACGTCATAGAGGCCGTCGCGGCGACGCGCGGCGACATACAGCCGCCCGGCCAGAACCTCGTCCACGATCGGGCCGGTCAGGGAGACCGAGCCGCCGTGCGTTCCATAGTCGCCGAAGGTCGCCTCGCCCGCCATGCGCGCGTCGAACGAGGGGGCGGCGGTGACGACGTTGATGACGCCCGCCGAGGTGTTCTTGCCGAACAGGGTCGCCTGCGGGCCCTTCAGCACCTCGACGCGCTCGACCTCGCCCAGATCGCCCAGGGCCGCGCCGTTGCGGGGGCGATAGACGCCGTCGATCATGACGCCGACCGAGCTTTCGACGCCCGGATTGTCGCCCACCGTGCCGACGCCGCGGATGCGGGCGGTGGTGAAGGTCTGGTTCGAGGTCGAGGCCACGATCAGGCCCGGCGCCAGGATCTGCAGATCCTTGATGTCGCGCACGCCGACGCCGTCCAGCAGGGGCTGGCTCGCCACCGTCAGCGACAGCGGCGTCGCCGCCAGAGGCGCCTCGCGCCGCTCGGCCGTCACCACGATCTCGGACACCTGGGTCGGTCCTTCGTCAATGGCCGCCTCGGCCATGACGGGCGCGGCCAAAGCGAGCACGGACAAGGAGGCGGACGCGAGAGACGCGGCGCGAACAGCAGAAATCATGGGAGGAAAAACCGCTTTGCGGAGCGACGGCGCAAGGCTTCGTCGCGGACTGTCAGCGGATGTAACAGCCCCGTCGGCGGGGCGGAACCCCGGCCGACGATCATCAAACGATGACTTTCAGGCCCGCCCGGCCAGCGGTCCCGAAGCGCGCGGAGCGAAGCTGTGCTCCACCCGGCTGCGGTGGAAATCAACGTCATTGCGGACCGCGCCGCCGACCCGGCAGAGCTGCTCCAGGCCCCGGCCGCCGCCGCTCTGATGCGACGTGATCAGATCCAGAAGACGCTCGGCTTCGGCCAAGGTCTCCGGCCGCTGCTCCAGAAGCCAGACCTCAAGCGCGCCCAATTCAACCGTCAGCCCTCCTTCACGAACGGAGGCCTCCAGCCGATTGTCATTCCATTGACGGAGCAGCGCGCGCGCGGCCTCCATCGTCCAGTGTCGAGCCATCTCGCCCCCCCAGGGCGTAGCGCCGGTCGGCCTCGACCTCCCAGACGCCAAAAAATAATGTGAGCACGATCAGGAACCACAGCCCCCAGATCAGCGTGAACAGCGCCCATGCCAGAGGCTCCGACGACAGGAGCGGGGCGCAGTAGGCCAGAACACCCACAAGCTGAAACGCAGACGCCAGAACGATCCACCAGCGACCCGCACGCTCTGCGATCAGCCACAGCGCCACGAAGGCCAGGCTGTCGACGAGCATCAGACCGAAGTAGAGCCCGTTCCATGTCAGATCCTCGACGGCATAGGAGGCGGCTACGGTCATCAGCATGACGGCGGCGGCCGCACGGTCGCCAGGACCGCCTCGCCACAACAGCAGGCCCAGCCCCGCGAAACCGAGGAACAGCAAAGCCAACTGAACCAAGTCCATCAACGCCTCCCGCAGGCCGGCCTAACCAGGCGCCTAGCCGCTATTTCCCATCATTCACGCGCTCCTTCGCCTTATTTGAAGCGTCAGCGCAGGCTGTGGATCATCTCCAGGACGGGAAGCACCAAAGAGGCGGCGACCACGGCGATCAGGATCCAGGCGAAAGCCCACCCCAAGATCAGCCACAAGACCGAGCCTCCGATCTTTCGAGGCCGCCGCCAAGCTCTGAGACTCGCATATGACCGAAAGAAGGGTGTCGGCCACGGCGTTTTCCCGTCCCCGACATGTTCCGCGGAACCTGCAAGGACGCCCCTTTCTGCCGATACGGCGGGGGGCGGCGACAGTGGGATTGATCCCCCTGAGTAATGATCACTCAGGAGCCGCGCCGCCTGAATCCGGTTGGAGACGCCCAGCTTTTCATAGGCTCGGTGCAGGTGGTTCTGAACCGTCCGGGGCGAGAGGTTCAGCTGCTGCGCGATCTCCTTGTCGCCCAGACGGCTGGCGGCGAGGCGCAGGATTTCAAGCTCGCGCGGCGTCAGGCTGTCGATGGGAGAAGGGCTTTTCACAACAGTTGACTATCTACGACACGCGCCTGGCGTCCAGTCCCCCGTCCCCGGCGCGCGCCGATCGGGCCAGGGTGTCACCGCGACGCGACACAACTCGCGCGCGAGGCGGCATTTTGATTGCGTCCCTTCGGTTCGGCGTCGCATTAGGGGATCATTCAAACGGGGGAACCGACTTCTATGTTGCTGGCGCTTCTGATGGGCGGGCTGGGGCTGATCGTCGGCAGCTTCCTGGGTCTGGTCAGCCTGCGCCTGCCGCGCGGCGAGGATATCGTGGTCAGCCGGTCGCGGTGCGGCGGCTGCGGGCGCCCGCTCAAGCCCTGGCGGATGATCCCGGTGGTCAGTTGGGCGTTGTCACGCGGCAAGTGCGGCGACTGCGGCGCCGTCATTCCCCTGCGCTATCCCTTGATCGAACTGGCGTCCGGCGCCGTCGGCGTCTGGGCGGCCTTGTGCTTTCCCGATCCGGCCTGGGCGCTGGCCGGGGCCGTGCTGGGCTGGCAGTTGCTGCTGATCGCCGTGATCGACGCCGAGCATTTCTGGCTGCCCGACGCCCTGACCCTGCCCCTGTTCCTCAGCGGCCTGTTCGCCGCCGTGGCCCTGGACCCGGCGAATGTGCAGAGCGGGCTGCAATGGTCGCTGATCGGGCCCCTGAAGACGCCCCTGATTGGGGCCGCCGCCGGTTTCGGCGGACTGTGGCTGCTGGCCTTCCTCTACAAGCGACTGCGCGGACGCGACGGTCTGGGCGGGGGCGACCCCTTCCTGCTGGGCGCGATCGGCGCCTGGGTCGGGTGGATGGGTCTGCCCAGCGTGCTGCTGTGGGCGTCGCTGACCGGCCTCAGCCTTGTGGCGGCCAAGCTTGTGCTGCGTCGCCCCGTCGCCTCCACCGACCGCCTGCCGTTCGGCGTCTTCCTGGCCGTCGGCGCCTGGCTGACCTGGCTCTATGGCCCCTTGGGTCTGGGCTTCGGCGCCTAGAGCGACAGCAGGTCGGACCAGCGCCAGCGCCCGCCGCCCAGCGCCACGCGCGGCGCGCCCGGCTGGTCGCTGAGCGTCAGCAGCACATAGCCGTTGACGGTCTCGGCCTTGCAGGCGCGCGACGAGAAGCCGACCGTCACGGCGATGGCCTGACGCACCCCGGCCAGACCCTTGCCCTCTTCGCCGGGGCTTTGCAGCCAGTCGCCGTTCCACATCAGGATGGCGCGGCCCGAGGCGCCGGAGGTGCGATAGGCCTGGCCGATGGCGGCGTTGATCCGCGCGTCGTTGCGCAGGGCGTCCTGGATGCGCTTGACCATATCGCATCCCTGACCCGAGCCGCCGCCCACGCCCGAACCGGACCCGCCGCCGCTGCCGCCGCCGACGCCCGCCCCTGCGCCGCCGCCCCCGCCTGAGCCTTGTCCTGCGGTCAGGGCGCCGCTCAGAGCCCCCTCGCCCAGCAGGACGAAGGAGACGCTGGGCTCCGGCGCGGAGATGGGCAGAGGCTCGATCGGCGCCGGGCGCGGCGTCGGACGGCTGGGCCGCGGGGTCGGCGGCGTCGGCGCGGTGCGCCGCGCCTTCTCGGGCGTCTGAGCGGGAACGGGCGCGGGCGCGGCGGGCGCCGGTTCCGGCTTGGGCGCCGGCGCAGGCTCCGAGCCGCCCGCAGGCGCGTCGCCCGGCGCAGGTTCTGAAGGCGGCGGCGGCGGAGGCGGCTCGACCAGCATCACCTCGACCACCGGCGGAACCGGAGCCAGCGGCGGCCGTTCAACCGGCGCAGCAATGATCAGCGCCAGGATCAAACCGTGCGCGATCAGGCTGCCCAGGATCGGGCCGACCTTGTTCCGACGGCGACGAGGCCCCGCCTTCACCTAAAGGCTCCCCAAGCCTTGCCGTCATGGGCCTTATAGTTGTCGGCGGCCGCAAACACCAAAGCTTTCAATAGATTCTCCTCGCCCTTTGATATTCGACAATGACCATCCCAGCACGTCAGGAAAATGGCGCCAACAAGCCAGACCATAAATCGGCGTAGAACAGCAAAAACGCCGATTGTTGAAATTTTTTTACAGTCAAGCTGAACCTTTTCACTTCTTCGCGCGTCTTTGCTCCGCCGTTTTGCAACCGACACCGGTGCGGCGCGTAACATCCCCCGGAGTTGGGCCGGGCACGAAGGAGACTGAATTTGATCAAATTGGCATCTAGGACCGCTGTCATCGGCGCCGTCGCCGTTCTCGGCATCGCCGTCAGCGGCTGCGCCAGCCACCGGTTCGTCCGCGACAACGTTCAAGTCGTGAATGAGCGTGTCGACGGCGTCGACGCTCACGTCACCCGGGTTGAAGGCACGGCGGGCGAAGCCCTGGCCCGCGCCAACGCCGCGCATAAACTGGCCCAAGGCAAGTTCCTGTACGAGGTCGTGCTGTCGGACGACTCGGTGAAGTTCCCGGTCAACCACACCGAGCTGTCGCCGGAAGCCGAGCAGCGTCTGGCCGAACTGGTCCAGCGCCTGCGCGCCGAGAACGCCAACGTCTATCTGGAAATCCAGGGCCACACCGACTCGACCGGCAACGACCAGATCAACGAGCGTCTGGGCCAGGAGCGCGCTGAAGCTGTGCGTCGTTTCCTGAGCGATCAGGGCATCGCCTTGAACCGCATGGCGACCATCTCCTACGGCGCCTCCAAGCCGGTGGCTCCCAACAACACCCGTGAAGGCCGCGCCCAGAACCGCCGCGTCGCCATCATGGTGCTGGCCTAACGGCCGAAGGCTTTCGTTCCGGCCTCATGCCCCGGCCGGAACGAAAAACGGCGGCGTCCCGCAGGGGGCGCCGCCGTCGTCGTCTTCAGCTCAGAACCGACGTCAGGCCGGATCAGCGCCCACGAAGGTCATGAAGCGCGCCGGCGCGCCCTCGCCGAAGGTCATGACGTCATAACGGTCCGGCGCATAGCCGGGCGCTTCCATGCCGGGCGAGCCGGTCGGCATGCCGCCCACGCCGATGCCCCGCGCCTGGCCGGGCTTTTTCAGGAAGGCCTTCACGCCCGCCGCCGGGACGTGGCCCTCGATGACCTTGCCGTCGATCACGGCCGTATGGCAGCTCCACAGCGACTGCGGGACGCCCAGCCGCTGCTTGACCGGCGCCAAGTCGTCGGTTGCGACCACATTCACCTCTATGCCCGAGCGCCGGATGTGATCGACCCAGCCGCCGCAGCAACCGCAGGAATCGCTCTTGTAGACGGTCATCTCGGCCGCCTCGGCGGGCCGGGCGAAGCCCTCGGCCAGAAACACGCCGCCGCCGACGGCCAGCGCCCCGACAGCGATCGCCGCCAGCTTAACAGGCATCTTCATCTTCAGTTCTCCTGAACGGGATAGCCGGCCGCCGCCAGGGCGTCGGCCAGGGATTGAGGGGACGCCGTCGTCTCGACCTCGACCCGGCGCGCCGGAATATCGGCCGTGATCTTGGCCGCCGGATCAACGGACAGGACGGCCTTCTCGACCGAGGCGACGCAACCGCCGCAGCGGATTTTCGGGATGTTGAGCGAGATCATGACGATGCTCCTTTTCTGGATACGCGACGGTTCATTGGACCCCTTGCCGCGATAGGGAGGTCAAGCGGTCGCACCGGCCGCGTCCTGCGACGTATCGCCCGCCAGGTCGGACAGGATCGGGCAGTCCGGCCGTTCGTCCCCGGCGCAGCAATTGGCCAGATGACGCAGGGTGTCGGCCATCTCGCGCATCTCGAGGATGCGGGCGTCCAGATCGACCAGGTGTTTCTGCGCCATCGCCTTGACCTCGCGGCTGGGCCGCGAGTTATCGCGCCATAGCGACAGCAGGCGGCTGATCTCCTCGATCGAGAAGCCCAGCCCCCGCGCCCGTCGGATGAAGCGCAGGTCGTTCAGGTCGCGCTCGCTGAAATCACGATAGTTGCCGTCGGTCCGATCCGCCGGGCGGATCAGCCCTTGCGCCTCATAGTAGCGGATCATCTTGGCCGTGACCCCGGTCGCCTGTGCAGCCTTGCCGATGTTCATCACGCGGCTCCCTTCACGCTGTTCGAACCGATATGGGGTTTGAAGGCCCGCAGGCGCAGGGCGTTCAGCACCACGCTGACGCTGGACAGGGCCATGGCCCCCGCCGCCAGCATGGGCGACAGCATCAGGCCGAAGACCGGATAGAGCACCCCCGCCGCCACCGGGATCAGCAGCACGTTGTAGCCGAAGGCCCAGGCCAGGTTCTGGCGGATGTTGTTCATCGTCGCCCGCGACAGGCCGATGGCGCTGACCGCGCCGCGCAGGTCGCCGCCGGTCAGGACCACGTCGGCGCTCTCGATCGCCACGTCCGAACCGCCGCCGACCGCCAGACCCACGTCTGCCGCCGCCAGAGCCGGGGCGTCGTTCACCCCGTCGCCGACGAAGGCGACCCGGCGCTCGCCCGCCTTCAGCGCCTCGATCACCGCCACCTTGCCGTCCGGCATGACCTCGGCGTGGACTTCGTCGATGCCCAGACGACGCGCCACGGCGGCGGCGGTGCGGCGGTTGTCGCCGCTGATGACCGCCACCTTCAGCCCCAGCTCGTGCAGGGCGGCGATGGCCTCGGCCGTCGTCGCCTTGACCGGGTCGGCCACGGCGATGATGGCGGCCAGTCGACCGTCCACGGCGGCGTAGAGCGGCGTCTTGCCCTCGTCGCCCAGACGGGCCGCCGCCTCGGCGAACACGGCCACGTCGCAGCCCAGCTCGGCCATGTAGCGGTCGGCGCCGACGGCGACGCGCGCGCCCTCGACCAGACCCGTCACCCCCTTGCCGGGGATGGAGGCGAAGTCCAGCGGCCGGGCCACCGTCACGCCGCGCGCCTCGGCGGCGGCGACCAGGGCGCGGGCCACCGGATGCTCGGAGCGGATCTCCAGCGCCGCCACCTGGGCCAGCACCGTCGTCTCGTCAAAGCCCTCGGCCGTGACCAGATCGGTCAGCGTCGGCTTGCCTTCGGTCAGGGTGCCGGTCTTGTCGAAGGCGACGACGTCCACGCCCTGAAGGGCCTGAAGCGCCTCGCCCTTGCGGAACAGCACGCCCAGCTCGGCCGCACGGCCCACGCCCACCATGATGGAGGTCGGCGTCGCCAGACCCATGGCGCACGGGCAGGCGATGATCAGCACGGCCACGGTCGCGACCAGGGCCATCCCCAGCGCCGGGTCCGGCCCGAACAGGAACCACACGGCGAAGGTCAGGGCCGCGATGCCCATGACCGCGGGCACGAACCAGCCCGTCACCTTGTCCACCAGCGCCTGGATCGGCAGCTTGGCCCCTTGAGCGGCCTCGACCATCTTGACGATCTGGGCCAGCACGGTCTGCGAGCCGACCTGACGCGCCTCGAAGCGGAAGGCGCCCGTGGTGTTCAGCGTGCCGCCCGTGACGTCGGCGCCGGCGGTCTTCTCGACCGGGATCGGCTCGCCCGTCAGCATGGATTCATCGACGAAGGAGGCGCCGTCCGTCACCACGCCGTCGACGGGCACCCGCTCGCCGGGGCGCACCACGACCACGTCGCCGACCTTGACCGCATCGACGGCCACGTCCTGCTCGACGCCGTCGCGCACCACGCGCGCGGTCTTGGCTTGCAGCGACATCAGGCGACGGATCGCCTGGCCGGTTCGGCCCTTGGCCCGCGCCTCGATCCAGCGCCCGACCAGGATCAGGGTGACGATCACCGCCGCCGCCTCGAAATAGATGTTGGCCGTGCCCTCCGGCAGCCACTGCGGCGCGAAGGTCGCCACGGTCGAGAAGGCCCAGGCCGCCGTCGCGCCCAGCACGACGAGAGAGTTCATGTCCGGCGCCCAGCGCAGCAGGGCGGGCACGCCCTTGCGATAGAAGATGATCCCCGGCACGAACAGCACGAAGGTCGCCAGCACGAAGCTGATCACCTTCCAGTTGAAGGCGCCGATGGTCTCACTGACCCAGTGATGCATCCCCGGCACGAAGTGCGAGCCCATCTCCAGCACGAACAGCGGCAGGGTCGCCGCGCCCGCGATCAGCACCGCGCGGCCCAGCTTCTTGATCTCGGCGTCGCGAGCGGCCTGTTCGCGGTCGCCGGCGTCCGGCCCGGCGTCCTCGGGCGCCTCCAGCACATAGCCGGCCTGTTCGACGGCGGCGGCCAGATCCTGGAAGGTCGTCGCTCCCGACAGGAAGCGCACCGTCGCCCGCTCGGTCGCCAGATTGACGCTGGCCGACAGCACGCCCGGCACGGCGGCCAGCGCCTTTTCGACGCGGCCGACACAGGAGGCGCAGGTCATCTCCCGCACGGGATAGACGACCTCCTCCTCCATCGGCTCATAGCCGGCGCTCTTGATGGCGGCCGCGACGGCGGCGGCGGAACCCTCCGACGACAGCGACACCTGCGCCCGTTCGGCGGCCAGGTTGACCTGGGCCTCCGTCACGCCCGGCACGGCGCGGATGGCCTTTTCGACGCGCCCCACGCAGCTGGCGCAGGTCATGCCCAGGACGGGCAGATCCAGTGTTCTCAAGCCTTCGGCGGCCATGACGTCGTCCTCGTAAACCTTTGACGACGACACCTGTAAACCTTCCCATCAAGGGAAGGTCAAGCGCGCTAAATCAGGCGTCCTGGGGCAGGCGAGCGATGAAATGGCCCTTCATCCCCTCGGGCCAGTCGCGATAGGGCACGGCGCCGTCCGAGCTGGCGACGTAGCGGCGCGCGAAATCGACGATGGCCTCGGCGGCCTCGGCGGTCGGCGTGAAGGTTCCGGCCAGGTAGCCGGGCTTGCCGCCCTGGGCCAGATAGACGGTGCAGTGGCTGCGGCAGGCCCACAGACAGGCCTGCTCCTCGACCCGCAGTTCGGGCGCGCCCCGCGCCGCCGTCGCCACGGCCTGAAGCAGCAACCGCCCGCCCGAGACGCCGTCCACATCCACGGGCTCGTCCGGCGACAAACGGCAGGTGGTGCAGACGACCAGTCGCGCCGTCGCCTCTGTCATCAGAACTCCACCCCGGCCTGGGCCTTCACCCCGCTGCGGAACGGGTGCTTGACCATCTGCATGTCGGTGACGAGATCGGCCGCCGCGATCAGGGCGTCCGGGGCGTTGCGGCCGGTGATGACGACGTGGGTGTCGGCCGGGCGGGCGGCCAGAACCTCCAGCACCTCCTCGACCGGCAGGTAGTCGTAGCGCAGGGCGATGTTTAGCTCGTCGCAGACGACCATCTTCCATTCCGGGTCCATGATGCGCGCCTTGGCGGCCTCCCAGGCGCGGCGGACGTTGGCGATGTCGGCGGCCCGGTCCTGTGTGTCCCAGGTGAAGCCCTCGCCCATCGGCCGCATCTCGACCAGCTCGGGAAAGCTATCGAACAGGGTCTGCTCGCCCGTCTCCATCGCCCCCTTGATGAACTGGATGATGGAGGTCTTCATCCCGTGGCCGATCATGCGGCAGACCATGCCCATGGCCGCCGTCGACTTGCCCTTGCCCGTCCCGGTGTGGACGATGACCAGGCCGCGCTCGACCGTCTTGGACTGCATCATCCGGGCGCGGGCGGCCTGGATGCGCTTCATCTTCTCGGCGTGGCGGGCGTTCAGTTCGACGTCGTGCGGGTCGTTCATCGGCGGCCGTCTCCTTCGGCGGTCAGGTCCAGTTCAAAGGGCGCGCCCCAGTCGGTCTCGGCGCCCCGGCCGATGGCTTCGACGGCGCGGACCATGGCGCCGCCGCGGTCCAGCAGGCGGTCGGCCAGGGCGACGATCAGGGGGTTGGGCGTGGCGGTCGGCGCGGCGTCTCGCAGACGCGCGGCCCACTCGCCCTCGCGCCCCGGCGCCGTGCGGGCGCAGGCGACGACATAGGCCGCCGCCGTCGAGCGGCTGACCCCCGCCCAGCAGTGGACCAACAGGGGCCGCGCGCCCCTCCACCCCTGCGCGAACGCCAAAAGGGCCTCGACGTGTTCGAGCGACGGCGCGACCAGCCCCTCGCGCGGGGCGGCGATGTCGTTGAAGCGCAGGTCCAGCCGATGCTCGGCGTCAAAGCCCGCTTCCGCCCCCGGCGAGGCCAGCGTCACCAGATGCGACGGCTGATGCTCGACCAGCAGCCGCTCGACCTGCGGCAGGGGCGAGACGATCAGCCTCATGCCGCCAGCAGCCCGGCGACGGCCAGCAGGAAGCCGACCTCGAACATCTGCTCGACTGCGCCCAGCACGTCGCCGGTGCGCCCGCCGATCAGCCGCTGCGCCTGCCAGGCCGGAACCGCGCCGACGACCAGGCCCGCCGCCACGCCGACCACGCCCGCCGCGACCGGCAGCAGGGCCAGCGGCCACAGGGCGACCAGCACGGCGACGGCCAGCCCCGCGATCGAGGCCCGGTCCGGCCTGCCCTCCTTGGCCATGCCGGGGTCGCCGCCATAGGGCATCAGCGCCATCGCCCCGACCGCCGCCGCCCGGCCCAGGCCATGCGAGGCCACCAGCGCCGCCGCCGCTATCCACGGCGAGACGGCGACCAACATCGCCAGCGCCGCAACCCGCAGCGCCAGCGTCAGCCCCAGCGTCAGCGCGCCGTATGAGCCGAGGCGGCTGTCTTTCATGATCTCCAAACGCCGCGCCCGCGTCTGGCCGCCGCCCAGACCGTCGGCGGTGTCGGCCAGCCCGTCCTCGTGGAAGCCGCCGGTCAGGGCCACGCCCGCCGCCACGGCCAGCAGGGCCGCGATCCACGGGCTCCACACCTGCGCCGCGCCATACAGGATCGCCGCCGCGATCAGCCCCACCACCTGCCCGACCAGCGGGAACCAGCGCGCGCTCTGCTGGATCCACTCGGGCTGGAAATCGCGCAGCGACGGCGTCGGCAGGCGCGTCAGGAACTGCAGGGCGCAGACGAACAGCCGCGCCTCGCGCCCGATCATCGCGCGGCCTCCAATATGTCCTTCAGCTCGGCCACGTCGGACAGCAGGGCGCAGGCCGCCTTCAACAGCGGCACGGCCAGCAGCGCGCCCGTCCCCTCGCCCAGCCGCATGTCGAGGCCCAGCAGGGGTTGCGCCTCCACCGCCTGCAGCATCCGACGATGCCCCGCCTCGGCCGAAGCGTGGGCGAAGATGCAGTAGTCGCGGGCGTTCGGCGCCAGCCGGATCGCCAGCAGGGCCGCCGCCGAACCGATGAAGCCGTCGACGACGACGGGCACGCCCGCCTTGGACGCGCCGAGCAGGGCCCCGGCCATCATGGCGATCTCGAAGCCGCCGAACTGGGTCAACACCTCCAGCGGAGCCGTCGCGCCCGACCGGACGGCGGCCCTGGCCAGCACGGCCTGCTTGCGCGCCATGCCCTCGGGCGAGTGGCCCGCCCCCTGCCCCACGCAGTCGGCCAGAGGCGCGGGCGCCAGCCGGTGCATCAGCAGGGCCGCCGAAGCGCTGTTGCCGATGCCCATTTCGCCCAGGGCGATCACATCGGCGCCCTCGTCGATGGCGGCCCGCGCCATGGCCGCGCCTTCCAACAGGGCGGCCTCGGCCTGATCACGTGTCATGGCGGGCTCGACCGAGGCGTCCTTCGTGCCCGACGCAACCTTGGCGTGGATCAGGCCCGCACGGTCCGACAGGTCGGCGGCGACGCCCGCGTCGATCACCTGCACCTCGGCCCCGACGACCCCGGCGAAGGCGTTGGCGCTGGCCCGCCCCGTCAGCAGGGTGTCGACCATGGCCACGGTCACGCCCGACGGATAGGCCGCCACGCCCGAGCGCGTCAGCCCGTGATCCCCGGCGAAGACCAGCAGCACCGGCTGGGTCACGGTCGGACGCAGAGTCTGCTGGATCAGGCCCAGCGTAAGGGCCAGATCCTCGATCCGCCCCAGGGCGCCGACCGGCTTGGCCTTGCCGTCCAGCGCCTGCCGCAGCGGCGCGCGCAGCCCCTGATCCAGCGGCGGAACGGAGAAAAGCTCGGTCAGTTCGGTCATGTCAGTCCTGCGATCCGGGCCAGCGCCGGAATGTCGAAATGGGTTTCCAGAACGGCGGCGATGCGGTCCAGCGCCTGATCCACCCGCGCGCCCTGATCCACGCCGTCGGATGCGGCCCCGGCCTCCGCCAACAGGGCCGCCCGCGCCTCGGCCCGGTCGAACAGGCCGTGGACATAGAGGCCCGCGATCCGCCCATCGCCCGAGCGCGCGCCGTGCGCCGCTCCGTCGATCACGGCGACCGGGCGGGCCGTATCCGGGCCGTCGGTGCAGCCGATGTGAATCTCATAGCCCTGAACCGCCGCGCCGGAGGGCGTCAGCCGTCCCTCGACCCGTCGCAGGGTCTTGGCCCCCGCCAGCACCGTCTCGACGTCCAGCAGGCCCAGCCCCGGCGCCGAACCCGCCACGCCCTCGACGCCGTCCGGGTCGCTGATCGTGCGGCCCAACATCTGATAGCCGCCGCACACGCCCAGCACCCGCCCGCCGCGCCGCACATGGGCGGCGATGTCCACGTCCCAGCCCTGCGTCCGCAGAAACGCCAGATCGGCCAGCGTCGCCTTGGTTCCCGGCAGGATGATCAGGTCGGCATCCCCCGGCAGGGCCTGCCCCGGCGGCACGAAGCCGAAGTCCACGCCCGGCTCATGCCGCAACGGATCGAAGTCGTCGAAATTGGCGATGCGCGACAGCATGGGCACGGCGATCAGCACTCTTCCGCCGCGCGCGCCGCCCGACCGTTCCAGCACCACGGCGTCCTCGGCGGGAAGCGACCGCGCATCCGCCAGCCACGGCGCCATGCCCAGATCCGTCCAGCCTGTGCGCCGTGTGATCTCGGCCCTGCCCTGATCGAACAGGGCCGGATCGCCGCGAAACTTGTTGATGATGAAGCCCCGGACCATCGCCCGATCCTCGTCGTCCAGCACCGCATGGGCGCCGACCAGAGAGGCGATGACATGGCCCCGGTCGATGTCGCCGATCAGCACCACCGGTACGTCCGCCGCGCGGGCGAAACCCATGTTGGCGATATCCCCGGCGCGCAGGTTGGTCTCGGCCGGACTGCCCGCGCCCTCGACGATCACCAGATCCGCCTCGGCCTGAAGACGGCGGAAGCTGTCCAGAACCACGTCGAGCAGGGCGACCTTGCGGTCTTGATAGCCCGCCGCCTGCCACACGCCTTCGACCTGACCGCGCACGACCAGCTGGGCGCCCGTGTCGCTCTGCGGCTTCAGCAGGACAGGGTTCATGTCTACGGTCGCCGGGGTGCGGCAGGCCAGAGCCTGAAGCGCCTGGGCGCGGCCGATCTCGCCGATGCGGCCCTCAGGATCGGGCGCAGTGACGGCGGCGTTGTTGGACATGTTCTGCGGTTTGAACGGCCGCACTGTCAGGCCGCGATTGGCGAAGACGCGGCACAGACCGGCGACCAGCACCGACTTGCCCACGTCCGAGCCGCAGCCCTGGATCATCAGCGCGGCCATGCGAAGCCCCCGCCGATCAGCAGCATCAGCAACAGGGCGCAGGCGACGCCGTAAACCTTCAGCCCGCGTTTCAGATCATGGGCGGACGGCGGCGCCCAGTCGCCGAAGACAGGTCGGTCGGTCATGACGCCGTCATAGCGGACCGGCCCGCCCAGTCGAACCCGCAGCGCGCCCGCCATCGCCGCCTCGGGCCACCCGGCGTTGGGCGAGGCGTGCGCGCCCGCATCGCGCCACATGATGCGCCAGCCGCCCGCGCCGCCTAGAGCGATCAAGGCGCCCGCGATCCGCGCCGGGATCCAGTTCATCACATCGTCGGTCCGCGCCGCGGCCCAGCCGAAGGCTCGCCAGCGCGGCTCCCTGTGGCCGATCATGCTGTCGGCGGTGTTGATCGCCTTATAGACGAACAGCCCCGGCAGGCCGCCGATCACGAACCAGAAGACCGGCGCGACCACTCCGTCGCAGAAGCTCTCGGCCAGGCTTTCCAGGGCGGCGGTCGCGATCTCGTTCTCGTCCATCGCCTCGACGTCGCGGCCGACGATCATGCCGACCGCCAGACGCGCGGCGGACAGGTCGCCCGCCTTCAGCGGCCGAGCCACGGCGCGGACGTGATCGAACAGGCTGCGCGCCGCCAGCCCCGTCGCGCCGTAGACCAGCAGCAGCGCCACCCCCGGCCAGAAGGACGAGGCGGCGGCCAGCGCCTGCACGCCCCAGCCTGCGCCGCCTGCGACGGCGATCAGGGTCAGGACCGTGACGACGCCCAGAGCGCGGCGCGCGCCCTCGGACCGCTCCGCCCTGTTCCAGCGCCGTTCCAGCACCGCGATCAGGGCGCCGATCCACGCCACCGGATGCGACAGGCGCCGGGGCCAGCCGACGACGCCCTCGACCAGCAGGGCGCCCGCGACGATCCAGGGCGTGGGCAGGCTGCTAACGGGCACGGCCGACCATCTCCAGCACCGGGCCGCGCGCGCCGTCCAGGGTGCGCGCCTCGACGCCGTACGCCGCCTTGAGCACCTCGGGCGACAGGGCCTCGGCCGGGGCGGCGTCGGCGATCACCCGCCCCTCAGCCAGGACGATCACCCGATCCGCCACGCGCAGGGCGGCGTCCAGATCATGCAGGGTCAGGACGACGCCCCGCCCCTCTTCATCCGCCAGCCGCCGGAACAGGTCGCAGGCGTCCAGCACATGGCCGGGATCAAGGCCCGCCAGCGGCTCGTCCGCCAGCAGCCATTGCGGCTCTCCGGCCAGGGCGCGGGCGATCAGCACGCGCGCCCGCTCGCCGCCCGACAGGGTCGAGACGACGCGGTCGGCGAAGGCGTCCACCCCCGCCACGGCCATGGCGCGGGCCACGGCGGCGCGATCGTCCGCCCTCAGGCCCCAGGCGCCGACGTAGGGCGTGCGGCCCAGGCCGACGAAAGTGCGCCCCTCGACCGCCCAGGCTATCTCGGCGTTCTGGGGCAGATAGGCGATGCGGCGCGACCGCTCACGCGCAGGCAGGTCACGCAACGCTCGGCCGTCCAACGTCACCCGGCCCGCGTCGGGTGTCCGCAGAGCCGCCAGACAGTCCAGCAGCGTCGACTTGCCCGCGCCGTTCGGTCCGACGATCGCCGTCACCAGCCCCGGCGCGAAGGCCGCGTCGACACCGTTCAGCACCGCCTTGTCGCCCAGTCGGACGGACAGGTTCTCCGCGCTCAGGATGCTCATGCCAGCTTCCTTCTCATGCTGATCAGCAGGGCCAGGAAGAAGGGGCCGCCCAGGGCCGCCATGGCCACGCCTAGCTTGATCTCGGTCGAGGCGGGCGTCAGCCGCACCAGAATGTCCGCCGCCAGCGTCAACGCCGCGCCGCCCAGGGCCGAGGGCAACAACAGGCCGCTGGGCCGTGCGCCGATCAGGGGCCGCAGCAGATGCGGCACGATCAGGCCGACGAAGCCGATCGACCCCGTCACCGCCACCGCCGAGCCAACCGCCAGGGCCGCGCCCAGCGCCAGCATCATGCGCCCGACGTCCAGCCGCACGCCCAGCGACCGCGCCCCCGCCTCGCCCAGGGTCAGGGCGTCCAGCGTCCGCCCTTGGGTCAACAGCAGCAGGCAACCCAGGACTATGCCCGGCGCCGCCAGCCTCAGCTCGACCACGCTGCGGTCGGCCAACGACCCCATCAGCCAGTTGACGATCTCGTTCACCGCCCAGGGGTTGGGCGCCAGGTTCAGCGCCAGGGCCACGCCCGCCCCGGCCATGGTCTGGATCACCACCCCGGCCAGGATAAAGGTGACGACGCTGCTGGTCGCCCCCGCCAAGGCCAGCAGCAGCAACACGCCGCCCCCCGCCCCGATCATGGCCGCGGCCGGCAGCACCCACGGCGCGCTGGCCGCCGCGCCTAGATAGAAGGTCAGCACCGCCCCCAGCGCCGCCATGGTCGACACGCCCAGGATCGCCGGATCGGCCAAGGGGTTACAGGTGTAGCCCTGCAGCGCCGCGCCGGTCAGGCCCAGCACCGCCCCGACCATCAGGGCCAGCACCGTGCGCGGCAGGCGCAGCTCGAACAGGATGGCCCAGGCGGGATCGCCGCGCTGGCTCGCCCAATCGCTCCAGGGGATCCAGACGCGGCCGGCGCTCATGCTGGCGACGGACAGGGCGACGATCAGGAGCAGAAGCCCGATCATCACCAGAGGACGCGGCAGGGTCATGTCAGAGCCTCCAGCGCCGTACGGCGCGCGCGCGCCAGGGCGGCGGCGGTCTGGATCAGCACCGGCCCGCCGCAATAGAGCAGCTTCTCTTCCAGTTGCGCCTGCACCATCCGGCCGGACAGGGACTTCAGCGCCGGATGTCGCATGACCCGGTCGGCCCATGTGCGCGAGCCGCGCACCGGCACGCCGCTGAGCAGCACCTGCGGCGGGTCGGCCAGCAGGCGCTCGACCGGCACATTGCCCCATTTGCCCAGGCCATAACGGGCGGCGACGTTCTGAAACCCGGCGCGGGTCATCATCTCGTCCATCAAGGTGCCGCGCCCGGCGGCGAAACCGTTGGGCTGGTAGATCAGGGCCGTCAGCGGCGGCGATCCGGGCGGCGGGGCGGCGGCGGCGATGGCCGCCTCGATGCGGGCGATCAGGGCCTGGCCCCGCGCCGGACGGCCGACCAGACGGGCGACCTCGCGCACCTGATCCAGACTGGCCGCCACGCTGTCGGGCACCGAGAACAGCTCGGTCTGGATGTTCAGGCGGCCCAGGACATTGCGGGTGGCCAGGGCGCTGTGGCGGCTGGTCAGCACCAGATCGGGGCGCAGGGCGATGACCTCCTCCGCCGTCTCCCAGGTGAAGGGCAGGGTCTTGGCCACCTCGGAAATGGTCGAGCCGACCGGCTCGCGCGCATAGTGGCTGAGGGCGACGATCTGCCTCCGGTCGGCGACGTGGACCAGAACGGCGTCGAGGCAGGCGTTCAGCGACACCACGCGGCGCGGGGCGGCGTCGGCCGCAGCCGGTCCGGCGACCAGCATCGCCCCCGCGCCCGCCAACGCCTGTCGCCGGGTCGCCCTCATCCGAAGGTCTCCAGCGCGCGTCGCAATCGGGGGAAGTCGCGCTGGGCCGGAACGCCGAAGCGCAGGGCGTCGGGCGTGTGATCGAACGGCCGGGTCAGGACGCCCGCGCGGCACAGGTGCTGGAACCAGCGCGCGGCGTGGGGCGTGCGCGTCATGCGAAACAGACTGGTCCCGCCGATGATCTGGAACCCCGCCCGCGCCAGCAGGTCGTCCAGCCGGTCGGCCCGTTCGGCCAGGGCCGCCTCGGTCCGGCGCCGCCAGGCCTCGTCAGCATAGGCGCCCAGCCCCAGCGTCAGGGCGTCGGCGCCGACCGGCCAATCGCCCTGAAGCG
This sequence comes from Brevundimonas sp. ZS04, assembly GCF_001956865.1. Classification (NCBI taxonomy): domain Bacteria; kingdom Pseudomonadati; phylum Pseudomonadota; class Alphaproteobacteria; order Caulobacterales; family Caulobacteraceae; genus Brevundimonas; species Brevundimonas sp. ZS04. Next base: position 199,124 of record NZ_MTHE01000005.1, on the reverse strand, counting down.
CGCGCAATCGCCGGATCAGCTCGGGCGCCGCCAGCATGAAGCCCAGCCGCACCCCGGCCAGACCGTAGAACTTGCCGAACGAGCGCAGGACGATCAGCCCCGGCTCGGCCAGATCCGACACGCTGTCGCCGGGCGCGCATTCGATGAAGGACTCGTCCGCCACCAGCCAGCGGCCCGCCTTGGACCGCGCCCGGGCCATGGCGATCAGATCGGCCCGGCGGGTCAGGCGGCCGTCGGGATTGTTCGGATTGACGACGACCAGCACGCCCGCCTGCGAGGCCGCCGCCTGATCGGGCGCGATCAGGCGCGTCGCCACGCCCGCCGCCCGCCAGGCCTCGGCGTGGGCGCCGTAGGTCGGGCCGACGACCTCGACCGCCCGCACGCCCAGCAACAGGGGCAGAAGACGGATCGCCGCCTCGGCTCCCGCGACCGCCGCCGTCCGCTCGGGCGCAGCGCCGAAGGCGGCTGCGGCGACCGTTTCCAACGCCGCCAGGGCGGCGGGATCGGGCAGGCGGTTCAGCGCCTCCTCCGACGCGCGCGGTCCCCGCCACGGTTCGGGATTGATCCCCGTGGACAGGTCCAGCCAGGGCTGGGGCGCGTCGGGATAGGCGGCGGCGGCCGTCATCAGGCCGCCGCCGTGCCGGGTCGCCGTCGTCAGGAACGCGGCGTCCTTCATCGCCTCAGAACCGGACGCGAACGCCGCCGAACACGCCGCGTCCCGGCGCGCCGTAGTTCAGGACCGTCTGATAGTCCTCGTCGAAGGCGTTCTCGATTCGGCCATAGACTTCGAGGGTGTCGTTGATCGGATAGGAGGCGCGCAGATCGACCAGAGTGTAGGCGTCGACCTTCACCGTGTTCGTGTCGTTGTTGAACGTCTCGCCGACGTAACGCACGGCCACGCCCGTCTTCAGACCGAAGGCGAAGGCGTAGTCGGCGGCGAAGTTCGCCATATGCTCGGGGCGGCGCGTCAGGCGCTTGCCGTCCGTGGCGCCCGAGGCGCTCTTGGCGTCGGTCCAGGTGTAGTTGGCGCTGACGTTCAGACGCTCCGTCACATCCATGCGGCCGACCAGTTCGACGCCTTGCGCCTCGGTCTTCTGGACGTTGCGGTAATAGCCCCAGCGGCCGGCGCCGTTGACGGTGCACAGCGGGTCCGTCGAGGGCGTCGAGCAGCCATTGTAACGGATCTCATTGTCCGCCTGGCGGTTGAAGTAGGTCGCCGAGACGACAGCGCGGTCGAACAGGCGCTGTTCGACGCCGATCTCCCAGCTGTCGAACTCTTCCGGCTGCAGGTTCAGGTTGCCGTACTCGCTGTACAGCTCATACAGGCCCGGCGCGCGGAAGCCCTGACCCCAGCTGGCGCGCACCACCGTATCGCCCTCGTTCAGGGCCCAAGCCGCCGCGACCTGGCCCAGCAGGTTGTCGCCATATTGCGCATGGTCGCCATAGCGCAGGCCGCCGGTCAGGGTCAGGCCGTCCAGCACCGTCCACTGCACCTGGCCATAGGCGCTGTTCAGCTCGGCCTCGCCGCGACCGAAGGCCGGGTTCGGGTTCCAGTCGCCGGGCGAGCGGGTCTTCATCTCCGACTTCTCGTGCTCCAGGCCGAAGGTCGCGTTCAGCGCCTCGGTGAAGGCGAAGGCGCCCTGATATTCCCAGCGGCGGTTCTGGCCTTCGGCGTCGAAGGTCAGGGTCTGGACCTTGTTGTCCGGGTTGAAGTTGCGGCGGTCCGTGTCGGTGTGGGCGTAGCCGATGCGGTTGCGGAACCGGCCGTCCAGCAGGTCGAAGTTCAGACCGGCGTAGGCGACCAGCTCCTGGGTCTTGCCGTATTCGCGGCTGTCGCCGTTGAAGGCGTCGAAGTCGTTGCGGCCGCTGGACCAGACCGAGCGCAGGTCCAGCGAAACAGCGTCCGTCACCTTGACGTTCAGGCGGCCCGACAGACCGGTGTTGGCATAGCCGTCGTCCTCGGTCCCCTTGGCGAAGGCCGAGAAGCCGTCGGTGTCATAGCGGCTGGCGGCCAGGTGCCAGCTCAGGCGCTCATTGGCGCCGCCGACGCCGCCGCGGAAATAGGTCGTGCCGCGCGCGCCGACCTCGGCGTCGAGACTGCCTTGCAGGGCTTCGGTCGGTTCGGCGGTGACGATGTTGACCACGCCGCCGATGGCCTGGCTGCCCCACAGGGTCGACTGGGCGCCGCGCAGCACCTCGATGCGCGCGGTGTCGCCGACCAGCAGATTGCCGAAGTTGAAGCCGCCCTGGGTCGAGGACGGGTCGTTCAGCTTGACCCCGTCGATCAGGACGACGGTGTGCTGGCTCTCGGCGCCGCGGATGTTGACGCCTGTCGAGGTGCCGACGCCGCCGTTGCGAGTGAAGCTGACGCCGGGCGTCTGGGCCAGAAGCTCGACCATGGCCGGGGTCTGGCGCGCCTCGATGGCGGCCTGGGTCAGGACGGTGACCGAAGCCCCGACGCGCTCGATCGGCTGGGCCGAGCGGTTGGCGGTGACGACCACGTCCTCGACGGCGGTGGCGCCGGCGCGGCCCGCCACGTCGGGGGCGGCGGCCTGCTGGTCGAGGACTTCTGCGGCGAAGGCGGGGGCGGCGGCCAGAAGGCTGGCGGCGGCCAGGGTAGCGAAGGCGGTCCGGTTCATTCCGGTTCTCCATATGACGACGCCGCGCCGGACCGCCCGCCGCCCGAATGAGCGAAGGCGGCCGCTGACGCGGCTGGTTTACGACTGTCGTCACACGAGTTGCCTCGACCGCCCGGCACATCCCGACCGCGCGGAGAACGACGGCGACAGGCAGGTCTCCTGGCTCGCGGATCAAGGCCGGTGCGCGTCGCCTTCCCAAAAGTCGTTCAGGCCGTGGCCTTCCGGACCGCCAGTGGCGTATGACGCGCGGGCTAGCCGCTTACAGTTGCGGGAACAGCCGGAGTTTCGCACTCCGTTCCCTTTCAATCCCCTTTCGGGGAACCTGACGCGACCGTGGCAGTAGGACCGTGCGCCGTTCAGGTCAACCGGAGAGACGACGCATGACCCTGACGCTGGTTCTCGGCGGTGCCCGCTCCGGCAAGAGCGGCTACGCCCAGCGGCAGGCGGAACGGGCGGCCGAGGCGGCGGGCCGCCCGCCCGTCTTCATCGCCACCGCCGAGGCCTTCGACGACGAGATGCGCGACCGCATCGCCCGCCACCAGGCCGAACGCGGCCAGGGCTGGCGCCAAGTCGAGGCGCCGCTGGACCTGGCCGAGGCCGTGCGCGCCCTGTCGGCTAAGGACGTGGCGGTGGTCGACTGCCTGACGCTGTGGCTCAGCAATCAGATGCTGGCCGAGCGCGAATTGGCCGCCGCCGTCGACGACCTGGCCCAAGCCCTGGCCGCCTGCCCCGCCACGCTGTGGGTGGTCAGCAACGAAGTCGGCTGGTCGCTGGTGCCCGACAACCCGCTGGGCCGCCGCTTCCGCGACGAAGCCGGCCGCCTGAACCAGCGCATCGCCGCAGTCGCCGACGCGGCCTGCCTGATCGTTGCGGGCATGCGCCTGCCGCTGGAGCGGATCTGACCGCAACCGCCTAAGGCTCCAGTTCGATGTCCCAATAGAGGTAGTCGAGCCAGCTCTGGTGCAGGAAGTGGGGCGGGAAACGCCGCCCCGCCTGCTGAAGCTGCCAGGCGCTGGGCTGGTGGGCGGTGCGGCGCAGAGGCATCTGGGCCTGACCGGGCGTGCGGCCGCCCTTGCGCAGGTTGCAGGGACCGCAAGCGGCGACGATGTTCTGCCACGTCGTGCGCCCGCCGCGCGAGCGGGGGATGACGTGGTCGAAGGTCAGATCCTGGGCCGTGCCGGGCGCGCCGCAGTACTGACAGGCGAAACCGTCACGCAGAAAGACGTTGAAGCGGGTGAAGGCCGGCTTGCGGTCCTGATCCACATAGGACTTCAGGCAGACCACGCTGGGCAGCTGCATCTCCAGCGAAGGGCTGCGCACGACCTTGTCATAGGTGGCGACCACGTCGACGCGATCCTGCCACACGGCCTTGACCACCTCTTCCCACGGCCACAGCGACAAGGGGAAGTAGGACAAGGGCCTGAAATCAGCGTTCAGCACCAGGGCTGGAAAGCCGGACGGCGGGCGGGACAGGACCTGCATCAGGCCCTCCCGCTCATACGGGGGGTTATCGACGCGACAGGACTGAAGACACGTCTCCTTCCTTGGTCTGATGCGAAAATCCTACGCCTGATTCCCCCGCATCGCCATGACGGATACGACGCGTTTTCGTGACGCCGTCGTTCTTGACGCCCCTGTCAGAAGACCTCGACCAGTTCGAACCGCTCACACACGAGCGGCATGTCCGGCGCGAACACGCCCTCGCGCTCGAAATAGGTCTGATGGCCCTCGCGCCAGTATTGGGCCGACAGGTCGCCTTCGCCCTCGGCTCGCATGAAGTCCTCGTCGACCTGATCAAAAGCCAGGATACGGACCTCGGTCGTGCGGATCACGCAGGTCGGACGACCGCCCCCGTCGAGGATGACGCTGAGGTCGCCCACAGCCGGCATCACGTCCGCCTGACAGGAGACCAGGGAGGAACAGGTGGCGCGCTTGCGTCCGTCCAGCACCAAGGCCAGCAGTTCATCAGCCAAGCCGGGGTTGTCGCCAAAGGGCCAACGGGGCGCGGCCGCATAGGCGGGGGGAATATCGTTCATCTGCGTTCTCGTCAGTTGGATTCAATATCGCGAAGCGGCGGTCGGGAAGGCGGGCAGGCTCCAGCCCCACTTCAGGGCGCCGGCGCGCACGCCGAACCCGGCCACGACGGCCACCGCCACGGCGGGCCATGTGGGCAGGCTCACGGCCTTCAGGCCGACGAACAGGGCCGCCGACACCAGGGCGGCGGTGATGTTCAGTTCGCGCCGCAGCAGGATGGAGGGCTGGTGCGCCAGCACGTCGCGCACAATGCCGCCGAAGCAGGCCGTCAGCACGCCCATGACGATGCAGATCAGCGGCGTCACGCCATAGGAGGCCGCCTTGGCCGCCCCCATGACGCCATAGGCCGCCAGCCCGACCGCATCCAGCCACAGCAGGGCGCGGAAACGCCACGACCGCGCGCCCAGCATCCAGAAGCCGACGGCCGCCACCATGCAGACGGCGACATAGCGCCAGTCCTGCACCCAGAAGACCGGCGCTCCGATCAGCAGGTCGCGCAGGGTGCCGCCGCCCATGCCGGTCACGGCGGCGAAGAAGGCGAAGGTCAGGACGTCATGCTTCTCGCGCGCGGCGGCCAGGGCCCCGGTGGCGGCGAACACGGCCACGCCCGCGAAATCCAGCAACGGCAGAACCGCAGCCGGACGAACCAGGTCTGCGCCCGCGATCGGCTCCAACATCGTCATCATCCCCAGGGCGCCGCGCGGCGCCGTCTTCGGGGTCGCCCCCAGCCTTCATCAATGCCGAAGGCTAGAGGCCTTCGTCCAGCGCGATCTCGCCGCGCCGAACGCCACCATACCACCCCCAGAGCAAATGCGCCGCCACCGCGCGATGCGGCCGCCAGATCTCGGCGCGGGCATAGGCCTGTTTCTCGTTCGGACGGGCCTCGGCGCGGTCGGCCCAACGCATGGCTTCCTGAAGCGCCACGTCGCCGCCGGGAAAAACGTCCCCTCGCCCCTCGCAGAACATCAGGAAGGTCTCGGCCGTCCACTTGCCCACCCCCTTGATGGCGACCAGGGCGGCGATAGCCTCGGCGTCGTCCAGCCGCTCCAGATGATCGAAGTCGATGTGACCCTCCGCATGGGCGCGGGCGATCTCATGGCCGTACTTCGCCTTCTGCCCCGACAGGCCGAAGGTGCGCAGCGTCTCCACATCGCGCGCCAGCACGGCCTCGGGCGTCACCTGACCGTCCAGCCCCTCCACCACCCGCTTCCAGATCGAGGCCGCCGCCGCCACCGACACCTGCTGCTCGACGATCATGCGGAACAGGCCCTCATAGCCGCCGGTCCGCAGCCGCCATTCGAACACGGGCGTCGAAGCGTGCGCGCGCGCCAGCGCCGGATCGGCGGCGGCCAGAGCCTCACGGGCGGCGGCGACGGAAGCGGGAGACGGAGCAAGGGCCATGAGGCCATGCTAGGCTGACGCCCCGCCTCTCGAAAAGAGCCGTTCGACGCCCGGTTCTGACCACGGCCGGAAACCGCCACTCATGGAGAGCTCTGGCGCACCGGCCCTCTAACATCTATTATTAGAGCAGGAGATCGCCATGACCATGACCGTCGAACTCGGCGCCCTGGAGCAGGTCGTCGACAATCTGGTGAAGCAGGGGCGCTACGGCTCCAAGAGCGAGGTGCTGCGCACGGGCGTCCGCCTGGTTCAGGAACATGAAGCGCGCCTGACCGAACTGCTCGGCAAGCTTGAAGCCGGCGTGACCCAGGCAGAGCGCGGCGACGTTATCTCGCTGAACACGGCGGCCGAGAGGCTGCGTCAACGCTTCGAGCCTTCCACCCCGGAATGAAGGTCGTTCTGACCCGCCTGGCCGAGTCGGATCTGGCTCAGAGCGGCGACTGGATCGCGCGCGACAATCCGCGCGCCGCAGGCCGCGGGATCGAGAGCGCGCTGACGGAATGTGAAAGCCTGTCCGCCAACGCCGAGCGCTATCCGCGCATCGGTTTCGCCGATCTGCGCAAACGCCCCTTCGGCGACTATGTGATTTTCTATCGCGTGACGGATCGGGTCGAGATCATCCGCGTGCTGCACGCCGCCCGCGACTGGGCGTCGCTGCTAGGCGACGCGCAATGACGTTCGTCACCCGCTTCGCCCCCTCCCCCACCGGCCGCCTGCATAAGGGGCACGCCTTTTCGGCCCTGACGGCGTGGCGGGCGGCGAAGGAGGCCGGCGGGCGCTTCGTCCTGCGGATCGAGGATATCGACCCGACGCGGTGCAGGCCCGAGTTCGAGGCGGGCATCTATGAAGACCTGGCCTGGTTGGGGCTGGACTGGGAGACGCCGGTGCGGCGCCAGTCCGATCACCTGGCCGACTACGCCGCCGTGGTCGAGGCGCTGGACCGGCGCGGCCTGCTCTATCGCTGCTTCCGCACCCGCAAGGAGATATTGGACGCCATCGGCGACGCCCCCCACGGCCCCGCCGAGGCGGCGCGCCCCGGTCCGCATCCGGCCGAGGAAGAAGCCCGCCTGCTGGCCGAGGGACGCCCTTTCGCCTGGCGACTGTCGCTGGATCGGGCGAAGGAGGCTCTGGGCGGCGCGGCCTGGGACGCACTCAGCTTCATCGAGGAAGGCTCAGGCCCCGATGGCGAGACCGGCCGGGTCAAGGCGCGGCCCGAAACGGCGGGCGACGTGGTGCTGGCGCGCAAGGACGCCGGGACCGCCTACCATCTGGCCGTGACGCACGACGACGCCCTGCAGGGGATCAGCCACGTCATCCGGGGCCAGGATCTGTTCGAGGCGACGCATATCCAGCGGCTGATCCAGGCGCTGATGGACTGGCCTGCGCCCGTCTATCGCCACCACCGCCTGCTGGCCGGACCGGACGGCCGCCGCTACGCCAAGCGTGACCGCTCGGTCACGCTGGCGGAACTGAGGGAGGGCGGCCTGACGCCCGAGGCGCTGAGGGCGAAACTGGGGTTCTAAGACCGAACCGCCGTCAGATCGGCATCCGCATGATTTCCTGATAGGCGGAGATCACCTGATCGCGCACCGCCATGACCGTCTCCAGCGAGGCCTCGGCCGAGGAGATGGCGGTGACGACGTCGATCAAATTGCCCTGCCCCTGGACCGACTGGGCCATCTGCGTCTCGGCGGCGCGAGTCTGTTGCGTCGTCTGGGTCATGACGTTCTGCAGCAGGTCGGCGAAGCCTCCGGCCGCGTTCGGGCCGGTGCTTGCAGCCGCATTGGCCGAGGTGGCGACATTGACGCCGCCCCCGCCCTGAACGGCGGCGTAGGCGCGGGCGGCCATGATGGGGTTCATGCCCTAGACCCTCTTACTTCTTGATGATGTCGAGCGTGCGGGAGTCCATGTTCCGCGCCGTCTCGATGACGTTCAGGTTGGCCTCATAGGCGCGCTGCGCCTCGCGCATGTCCATCGCCTCGACCAGGGTGTCGACGTTGGGCCGCTGGACATAGCCTTCCGCGTTCGCCGCCGGGTGCGAGGGGTCGTAGTCCATGCGGAAGTCGCTCTGGTCCGGCCGCACCTCGGCCAGGACCACGCCGGTCGCGCCGTCGACGTTGCGGGCCTGAAACACCGGGGTCTGGCGGCGATAGGGCTGGCCGCCCGCGACGTTGGCCGTGGATTCCGCGTTGGCGATGTTTTCGGCGATGATGCGCATCCGCGACTGCTGCGCCTTCAGCGCGCTGGAGGCGACGGCCATGGCGGTGTTGCGCGGGGTGATGGGGCGACCGTTGATCGGATCAGGCATGGCTCACTCTCCCTCAGGCCGCGGGCTTCTTGGCCGCCAGGCGGATCATCTGCATCGACTTCTGGTAGAAGCCGATGGCGGCGTCATAGGCCATGCGGCTCTCGGCCATCTTGAGCATCTGTTCCTCGACCACGACCGAGTTGCCGTCCAGCGTGGTCTCGGAATCCGGGGCCCTGGTCGCCTCGAACCGCGCCGCCTGGCCGGGCGGCGAGATGTGCCGGGCGTTGGTCGCCGTCATGCGCAGGCCGCCGCCCGTCCGCATCGCCTCGGCGAAGTCGGTCGGCGTCTTCAGGTCGCGCGCGACATAGCCGGGAGTGTCGGAATTGGCGACGTTCTGAGCGATCACCCGCTGGCGGTCGTCCAGCCAGCCCAGGCGGCCCTTGATCTGATTCAGCAGCGGCAGGTCGGTGACGGACACGCGAATCCCTCGGACGGTGATCGGCAGAATTTGCCGCCTGCATGGTTAATATCTCGTATCCCTAAACGCGCCGTTAACCACGTCCGTTGAAACATGCCCCCGAAGCGCCGCGTCCGCGCGCCGCCGCCGTATGCGTTTGGGGCTGCATCCGCATGAACTTCCTCGATCTGTTCCGGGCGATCTTCGGCCTGGCCATCACCCTGGGCATCATCGGCCTGGCCGCCTGGGCCGCGCGGCGCTATGCGCCCGAGATCCTGGCCCGCTTCCAGGGACCGCAGGGCCAGGTGCGGCGCATGAAGGTGGTCGAGACCCTGGTGCTGGACCCGTCGCGCCGCCTAGTGCTGATCCGCGTCGACGACGAAGAACGGCTGATCCTGCTGGGCGAAGGCCGCGAACTGATCGAGCCCCGCCAGCCGGGAGGCGTGAAATGAAACGCCCCGCCCTGTTCGGCATGCCGACCCGCGACGAGCTGAAGCGCGCGGCCCTGCTGTCCCTGATCACCACCGCCCTGTGCCTGATCTGGCCGCTGGGCGCCCTGGCGCAGGAGGCGGCGCAGGGCGGATCAGCCATCAACATCGACCTGGGCAGCGGCGCCGGCCTGACGCAGCGCGTGGTGCAGCTGGTCGGGCTGATGACGGTGCTGTCGCTGGCGCCGTCCATCGTCATCATGACCACCAGCTTCGTGCGAATCGTCGTGGTGCTGTCCCTGCTGCGCACCGCGCTGGGGATGCAGCAGTCGCCGCCGAACGCCGTCCTGGTGTCCCTGGCCCTGTTTCTGAGCGCCATCGTCATGGGTCCGACGTGGCAGGACGCCTATGATTCGGGCATCCGCCCCCTCATGGATCAGCAGATGGAGCTGCCTCAGGCCTTCGATGCGGCGTCCGAACCGGTAAAAACCTTCATGCTGGCCCAGGTGAAGCCGGACGACCTGGCGTTGTTCACTCGCCTGTCGCGTGTGGAGGCCCCGGCCGACGTGCAGGATCTGCCCCTGCGTGTGGTCACTCCGGCCTTCATGATCAGTGAGTTGAAGACCGCCTTCACAATCGGATTTCTTCTTTTTGTTCCGTTCCTTGTGATCGATCTGGTGGTCGCCAGCGTGCTCATGTCCATGGGTATGATGATGCTGCCGCCGGTGGTGGTCAGCCTGCCCTTCAAGCTGATCTTCTTCGTGCTGGTGGACGGGTGGCGACTGGTCGCCGGAAGCCTGGTCGAGAGCTTCCAGAGAGCCTCCGGAACCGGATAAATCCCCAGCCTGCAAGGCCTGCGCGCCGATGCGCACTTGCCAAGCTCCCCAAAACCGTCGTTGATCCCCCGGTCCTCGTCCGGCGCTTCTTTCCGGGCGACCACCATTGGGAAAATACCCTCATGACCACTCAAGCTGAACTGATCGCCGCCGTCGCCAAGGACGCGGGCGTTTCGCAAGCTGACGCCGGCAAGGTGCTGACCGCCATTGTCGAAAACATCCACAAGTCGCTGAAGTCGGGCGGCGACGTCCGCATCTCGAACCTGGGCGTGTTCGACACCGCCGAGCGCGCCGAGCGCGAAGGCCGCAACCCGGCCACCGGCGCCACGATCAAGATCCCGGCCTCGAAGGCCGTGCGCTTCCGCGTGTCGAAGCCGCTGAAGGACGCCGTCAACGGCTAAGCCTTTCAGGCGCGTTCGATCCTCCTTGCGGGGATAGACGCATAAAGACCCCTCTCCCGCCGGGAGGGGGGTTTTTTATTGGGCGGCGCCGCTCTTGGCCCGGAACTCGGCCTTGGTCTGGGCGATCCAGCCGGCGTAGGCGTCAGCCCCGGCGCTGAGGGCGGCGAAGTCCTGCGGGCGGCCCGAGCCGTCGGCGCCGTCCAGTCCCGCCAAAGCCACCCGAATCGCGCCGGGCGAACGCGCCCCCTCGGCGAAGCGGGCGTAGTTCTTCGACAGTCGGTTCAGCGCGGCCGCGTCGCGCGCCAGGGAATAGCCCGCGCCTGCACGGATCAGGCGCGTCTCCTCGACCTCGCTGAGCGGCACGGCCGTCTCCTTCCAGCGGTCGCCCAGACGCTGTTCATAGAGGGCGGCGGCCGCCCCCCACTGTTGCTGCTTCCACAGGATGTCGGCGCGCACGTCCCGCGCGGCGGGCGAGGCGTCCTTGCCCAGCACCTCCAGCGCGTGATCGTAGCGACCCAACTCCATCAGGGCGCGAGCCTCCAGCGCGCGGCGCTCCAGGTTCATCGCCGTCGGCAGCAGGGTCGTGCGCGACGACCACAGGGCCTTCAGCGCCTCTTCCGGTTGGCGGTTCATCAGATAGACGGCGGCCAGATTGGTCGAGACCTGGGCCTTGGCCACCCCGTCCAGTCGGTTCTCGGCCTGATACTTCAGCAGCTCAGCCGCCTGATCCAGCAGGTCGACGTCGATCAGGCGCCGCGCCAGGCGCCGCACCATCTCGTCGCCGTCGGCGCCCACAGGCGTCAGTTCGCGGAAGTCGAAGAACAGGGCCAGGGCCTGCACCGGCTGCAATCCGTCGGCCGCGCCTTCGAGGAACAGGGCGCGGAAGGCGTTGTCGAGATCGGCCTGAAGCCGGTCGCCGCCCGGCAGAGTGACGATCTTCGACCCGGCCGTCTTCAGCGTGGTCAGCGCCTCGCGATAGCGGCCCTGCGACAGATACAGTTCGCCCAGGGTGCGGATCACGGCCAGCTCGGTCGCATCCCCGCGCCAGCGCCATTTCAGCGCCTCCAGCTGGGCGGCGGCGGCGTCGGCCTTCAGCGTCCCCTTGGCCATCTCCAGCTTGATGACGCCCAGACGCGCGGGCGTGGCGATGCCGTCCAGCGGGGCGCGCGCCACCGCCTTGTAGATCGCCAGGGCGCGCTCGGGGTTCTGATCCAGCTCGAACAGCCGGGCCTGCACCAGGCGAGCGGTCAATTGGTCGGGGGCCGAGACGTTCGGTTGGCTGAAGACATAGGCCAGCAATTCGCGCGCGGCGTCGGCGTCGCCGGTCTCGACCGCCGCCATGGCGTGAGCGGCGCCGAAGCGGGCGCGCCATTCGGGGGCGAAGCCGTCGACCACGCCCGCCCCGGCCGCAAACAGCCGCCGGGCGTTGGCCCAGTCGCCCTGCTGGGCGGCGATATAGCCCTGCCACACCTTGGTCGAGGGATCGCCCGCCAGGGCGCCGGACGAGAAGTCGGCCTCGGCCTCGGCGAAGCGGCCGATGGAGGCGCGGGCGGCGCCGCGCAGGCCGCGCACCTCGGCCACGCCCTGCATGGCGGGGGTCTGCTTGATCAGGGCGTTTAGCACCCCGACCGCCTCGAACCCCAGACCGTGCCCGACCAGGAAACGGGCGTAGGCCAGCCGCGCCTCAATGGGCGCGCGCGGATCGTCGACGGCGCGGCCGCTCTCGCGCTCGGCGGCGTCCTGAAGGGCGCGGTGGCGGGCGGTGAAGCCGCCCTCGCCCGCATCGGCGGACCAGTCGGCCAGGATCAGGGCCGGGCGCGACGCGGCGCGCGGCGCGTCGCCGCCTTCGATCGCCGCCTCCAACCCGGCCGTGGGCGAAGACAGGGTCAAACCGCGCGGCCGCGTCACCGTCACCAGATCGCCGTCAGCGGTGACGCTCAGATCGTCCGTCGGCGTCTCGATCGCCAGGCCGTGAGCGGTGGGCAGGAAGCCCGCGTCCACCGTGCGGCGTGCCGTCTTCAACCCCTTGCCGGGGGCCAGGGCGGTGACGGCGGCGAAGCGGTCGCCGATCATCGGGTCGGTCAGCCAGACGGTGCGGGTGGCCCCGGCCATGCGCGCGGTCAGCGACGCCTTGACCGCGTCGTCGCGCTCGATGTCCACGCCGCTGGGCGAAGGCGCGGTTCCGCCGATGGTCACGACCCAGGTCGAGCCTTCGGCGCGGGCGGCCACGGCCTGGCCCGGCTCGACCGGAATGCGCACCGCGGTGAAGTCGGGTCCGGCGGCCCAGCGGGCGCCGTTCAGCCCTTCGCCCTTCATCTCCATGCGGGCGGCGTGGTCGAAGACGGCCCAGACCGCCTCGCCGCGCCGGAAGACGGCGGCGCCGACCGGCCCGTTCCAGGCGAAACGCATCACCGTCTGCTGGCCCTTGACCTCGGCCGCCACCGGCACCGCCCCGCCGATCGGCACGGGCGAGGGGCGCGAGCCGTCCGCCCGCGCGCCCGGCGCATACAGGTTCAACCAGACAGCGCCGTCGGCGGTCCCGCTGGTGGCGCCCGCCCCCTCGGCCAGGGTCAGGACCAGTTCGGTCGCCCCCTGGGCGGCGCGGGTCTCGATCTTCTCCAGCCCCTTGGGCGGATCGACGCGCAGGCGGCTGACGTCGGGGGCGGCGGTCGTGCCGATGCGGACCACGACGGTGCGGCCGTCCTGGCGCACCCGCGCGCGCGATCCCACGACCCCGGCGAACTCGATCTTGGTGAAGCCTGCGTTGGCGCCGATGCGGATCTCGACCGGCGCGCCGGCCTGAGGCTGTCCTTGGGCCAGCGACGGCGCCGGAGCCAGGGGCGCGAAGACGACGACGCCCGCCGCGGCGGCCGCCACGGTCGTCTGCAGAACGCGCTTCTTGGCGGTGGCCCCGGACATATCGCGCGCATGCTCGCGCGAAGGGCTTTAATCGCGGTTAACGGGGCTTGAATCGCGGAAAAACACAACCTTCCCACGCGGATAGGACAAAACACCCGCTTGCGTCGTGGCGCCCGAAGGCCGAAACCGTCAGCCATCGTTCTTTTCAGGAACAGTCCCGTGTCCGACCCTGTCTATCCTCCGCTGAGCCCGCTCAAGACCGGCCTGCGCGGCCGCTGCCCGCGGTGCGGCGAAGGCCCCGTGTTCAAGGGCTATCTGCAGCTGCGCGAATCCTGCCCCGAGTGCGGCCTGGACTACGGCTTCGCCGATCCAGCGGACGGCCCGGCCTTTTTCGTGATGTGCGCGGTCGGCGTCGTCGGCATGGTCGCCTTCATGATCTTCGAGTTCACCGTGCACCCGCCGATCTGGGTCCACTTCGTCGTGACCTTCCCGATCCTGGCCGCCATGTGCCTGTCGGTGCTGCGCCCCTTCAAGGGCTGGATGGTGTCCGAGCAGTATTTCCACAAGGCGGAAGAAGCCACCTTCGTCAGCGTCGGCAAGCATGGCGACGGCTACGGCTGGCGCGGCCAGGCCGAGCGCGCCGCCAAGGCCGCCGCCCGCGACAAGGGCTGAGCGGCGGCCTCTTTCTAGGCAGTCGGATCAGTCGGCCCGGAAGACCTGGCCGCCCTTCATCACGAAGCGCACGCGCTCCAGTTCGGTGACGTCCGTCAGCGGGTCGCCGCCCACCGCGATCAGATCGGCGGGCATGCCCGGCGCCAGACGACCGGCTTCGTTGGAGATGCGCAGGTGTTCGGCGGCGCCGACCGTGGCGGACTGGATCGCCTGAAGCGGCGTCAGACCGGCGCGGACCAGCAGGGCGAACTCCTGGGCGTTGTCGCCGTGGGCCGAGACGCCCGAGTCGGTGCCGAAGGCGATCTTGACCCCGCCGCGATGGGCGCGCGCGGCCATGTCCAGCATCTTGGGTCCGGCTTCCAGCGCCTTGGCCGTCTGGGCCGGGGTGAAGAAGTTGTCCGGGCTGGAGGCGACGCGGGCCACGAAGTCGCCCGCCATGAGGGTCGGCACCAGCCAGGCGCCGTTCGCCTTGAACTGGCGCATGGATTCATCATCCAGATAGGTGCCGTGCTCGATGGAGTCGCCGCCCGCCTTCAGGAAGGCGTTGATGCCGTCGCCGCCGTGGGCGTGGGCGGTGACCTGACGGCCCATGCGGTGGGCGACCTCGACGATGGAGGCCAGTTCATCCTCTGTGAACTGTTGCGCCAGGCCTGCCGCCGTATTCGACAGCACGCCGCCCGTGGCCGTGATCTTGATGATGTCGGCGCCCGCGCGCACCTGCATACGGACGGCCCGACGGCAGTCTTCCGGCCCCGAACAGATGCTCTCGGGCGACATCAGGTGCAGGATGTCGTCGCGATAGCCGTTGACGTCGCCGTGGCCCCCGTGGACCGAAACGGCCGAGCCGGCGGCGATGATGCGCGGTCCCGGCACGTCGCCGCTGCGGATGGCGTCGCGCAGGGCGAAGATGGATTCGTTCGTCGCCCCCAGGTCCGCCACCGTGGTGAAGCCCGCATTGAGCGTGCGCCGCGCATACCGCGCGCCGACCATCGCCTGGGCCGCGTTGGATTGCGTCAGTCCATCGAGACGCGAATTCGGGTTCGATTCGAAGGTCAGATGGACATGGCTGTCGATCAGTCCCGGCAGGACGAAGGCCGAGCGCAGGTCGACGACGTCGCCCTCGCCGACGAAGCCGTCGCGGATCTCGACGATCTGGTTCCCTCTGATCACGAGAGTTTTATCGCGCAGCACCCGGCCACTGGCCGGATCGGCCAAAAGCCGCCCCACTTGAACGAACTTCGTCGGCTGTTCGGCCGAAACCGACGCCGGCGTCGGGGTTTGGCGCGCTTCGGCGCCGGTCGCGGCCAGAACGGCCGCGGTCACAATCAGGGCAAGCTTTTTCATTCATCCCTCCCGTTACTGAGGCGCGCAACATAACCGTTCCAATCTTTGCGCCAAGGCCAAGGTTGCCTTGCACGGATGGTTCATGAAACAAGCCGATACAGTTGTTTAACGTGCGAGGGGCGTCGCATGCGGCTTTCCAGACGTGGCTTGATCCTGGGCGGTTCGGCCCTGTTGGCGGGGTGTTCCTCCGCCGCCTCCACCACCACCAGCCTTCAGCTCGCCGGAGCCGTCGCGCCTACGCTTCCGACTCTGCCTGAGCGGGCGGCGGCGGCTCATGTCCAGGTCGCGGAGGCTGGAACGACGATCGATCCCCACGGCGTCGTCCGCAAGGATCTGCTCGAACGCGCCCGCGCCGCCATGGACGTGCACGGCCACAAGATCAGCCGCCGCGACCGCATGTATCTGGTCGATTTCCAGAAGTTCTCGGGCGAGGACCGCTTCTACGAGGTCGATCTGGAAGGCGGCTGGGTCACGGCCTATCGCACCAGCCACGGGCGCGGCTCGGACCCGGCGCATTCAGGCTATGCGCAGCAGTTCTCAAACCGCCCGGACAGCCATATGTCGTCCATCGGCGCCTACGCCACGGCGGGCGCCAGCTGGGGCAGCCAGCAGGGACCGAACGTCCTGCTGGACGGGCTGGAGTATTCCAACAATCTGGCGCGCGAACGGGCCATCATCATCCACGGCGCCGACTACGCCGATCCCGCCTTCCTGGCGCGCCAGGGCAAGCTGGGCCGCTCCTACGGCTGCTTCTCCGTGTCCCACGCCGACCTGGTCCCCTTGCGCGAACGGATGGGCGAAGGGCGGCTGCTGTTCGCCATGACCTAAAGCACGGCGGAGCCGCTTAGCGCGGCTCCAGCGCCCGCCAGCCGATGTCGGTGCGGTGGAAACCGCCCGGCCAGTCGATCTTGGCGATGGCCTCATAGGCGCGCTCGCGCGCCTGGGCCACGTCGTCGCCATAGGCGCAGACGTTCAGCACCCGGCCGCCCGCCGCCGCCAGGGCGCCGTCGTCGCGCAGCTTGGTCCCCGCGTGGAAGACCTGGACGTGGGGGCCGAAGTCCTGGTCCGCGCCCCGGATGACCGAGCCTTCCAGCGGGCTGTCGGGATAGCCCTTGGCCGCCAGCACCACGCAGATCACCACGCCCGGCTTGAAGGCCGGCGCCGGCGCCTGGGTCAGGTCGCCGCGCGCGCAGGCCAGCAGCAGCGGCACGACATCGCCGTCGAACCGCATCATCAGCACCTGGCATTCCGGGTCGCCGAAGCGGGCGTTGAACTCGACCACCTTGGGGCCTTCGGCCGTCGCCATCAGCCCGACATAGAGGACGCCGCGATAGGGGGCGCCTTCCTCGGCCATCTTCTGAATGGTCGGAACGACCACGCGGTCGTTCGCCGCCTGGGTGAAAGCCGCCGTGAAGACGGGCGCGGGCGAATAGGCGCCCATGCCGCCGGTGTTGGGGCCCAGATCGCCGTCGAAGGCGCGCTTGTGGTCCTGGGCGCCGCCGAACAGCACGGCCCGCGTCCCGTCCGACAGGGCGAAGAGGGAGCCCTCCTCCCCGTCCATGAATTCCTCGATCACCACGCGCGACCCGGCCGAGCCGAACCGGCCGCCCAGCATCCGCTCGATCTCGGCCTCGGCGTCGGCGCGATCGGGGCTGATGGCCACGCCCTTGCCCGCCGCCAAGCCGTCGGCCTTGATGACATAGGGGGCCGAATACTGATCCAGCGCCGCCTTGGCCGAGGCGACGTCCTCATAGACGCCATAGCCCGCCGTCGGGACGCCATGTCGTTGCAGGAAGGCCTTGGAGAAGGCCTTGGACGTCTCCAGCTGCGCCGCCGCCTGCGTCGGGCCGAAGCAGGGGATGCCCGCCGCGTTCAGCCGGTCGGCCAGGCCCTCGGCCAGCGCCGATTCCGGGCCGACGACGACCAGATCCGCCTTCATCTCGCGCGCCAGGGCCGCCAGGCCTTCGGCGTCGGTCGCCTTCAGGTCAGGGCGCATCTCGCCCAGCTTGGCCATGCCCGGGTTGCCGGGCGCGACGACGAGCCGCGTCACCAGCGGCGACTGGGCGATCTTCCAGGCCAGGGCGTGTTCGCGCCCTCCCGATCCGACGAGCAGAATGTTCATGAAGGCGGAATGGCCGCACGCGCCGTCCCGGTCAAGCGCCGGAAAGGGTTAGCGGCCCCTCGCCTCCTGAAATCAAGGCATCCAGGCAGGCAAGGCCTTCAACTGCGCCAGCGTCATGGTCGACACCAGGTCGTAGGCGTCGCCCTCCTTCCGGGGCGTCAGACCGTCCAGCGGAATGCGCACCCAGTGCGGCCCGCCCTCGCCTGCCGGCTCGATGATCAGGCCGGTGACGGCGCCCGAGGCGTCCACGTCGACCCGCTGAACGTCGCCCAGATCGACGCCCGCCGGCGTGATGAGGTCGGCGTCCTCCAACTGGGCCACGGTCAGGCCCAGGGCCATGGCCCCCGCCGGGGCGGCGGGCTCGCCATGAACGGTCGGCGCCGAGGCGGCGTCGGGCGAAGCCTCGGGCGTTCTGTCCGGCTTGGCCGGCGGCTGCGAACAGGCCGCCAGCAGGGCCGCGGCCGAAGCGGCCGCGAACAAGGTCTTCATCATCGAACCCTCCTGTCTCTAGATCAGGGCCGAGACCACATAGACGCCGGCGCCGGCCAGAAGAATCAGCCCCAGCACCAGCCACGGGCTGAGCGTCGGATTATGACTGCGGCGCGCCAGTTCGCGCTCGCGCGCCTGGTCGGGCGGCAGGTCGTCGGCCGTCGGCTCTTCCGGAAACGGGTCTGAAGACTGCACCATGATCGGCGAACGCGCGCGGGGACGCGGCCGTTCCGCCACGCTTGCCCGCCATGTCTTTGCGGGCGCGGCGACGGCGGCTAGGGTGCGCGCCATGACCTCCGACGACGACTACGCCTTCGAGGGCGCGGCCCCGCAGCCCGCGCGCGACAACAATCCGCCGCTGTCGATCTCGGAGCTGAGCTTCGCCCTCAAGCGCACCCTGGAGGAACGCTTCGGCCATGTGCGGCTGCGCGGCGAGATCTCCAAGGTGAACCGCCACGCCTCGGGCCACGTCTATCTGACGCTGAAGGACGACAAATCCGCCATCGACGGCGTGATCTGGAAGGGCGTGGCGCGCGGCCTGGGCGTCCAACCCGAGACGGGGCTGGAGGTCATCGTCACCGGCAAGATCACCTCCTATCCGGCGCGGTCCTCCTATCAGATCGTGATCGAGAGCATGGAGGCGGCGGGCGCAGGCGCCCTGCTGGCCCAGCTGGAGCGGTTGAAGGTCAAGCTGCGGGACGAGGGTCTGTTCGACCTGGCGAAGAAGAAGGCCCTGCCGACCTTCCCCGCGACCATCGGCGTCATCACCAGCCCGACCGGCGCCGTCATCCGCGACATCCTGCACCGGATCGCCGAACGCTGGCCCTGCCGCGTGATCGTCTGGCCGGTGGTGGTCCAGGGCGACGCCGCCAGCGGTCAGGTCGCCAACGCCATCCGCGGCTTCGACCAGATGACGCCGGGCGGGCCGATCCCCCGCCCCGACCTGCTGATCGTCGCGCGCGGCGGCGGCTCGGTCGAGGATCTGTGGTGCTTCAACGACGAGGCTCTGGCGCGCACGGTCGCGGCCGCCCGCATCCCCATCATCTCGGCCGTCGGGCACGAGACGGACACCACCCTGATCGACTTCGTGTCGGACCGCCGGGCCCCGACCCCGACCGGGGCGGCCGAGATCGCCACGCCGGTTCTGGCCGACCTGCGCTGGGCGCTCAGCGATCTGGAGGGGCGGCTGTCGCGCGCCGGGGCGCGGATGCTGGAAGACCGCCGCACCCGCCTGCGCGCCGCCGCGCGCGGCCTGCCCGCCCGGCCCGAAGACCTGCTGGCCCTGCCGCAGCAGCGGCTGGACCACGCCGCCAGCCGTCTGGGCTCAGGGCTGCACCGCAACGTCGCCGTGCATGAGCGCCAGCTGGCGGTCGCGGCGGGTCGGCTGACGCCCGGCCTGCTGCGCGCCCGCGTCGAGCGCGGACAGGACCGCCTGCGCGGCGCCGCCGACCGTCTGGGCTCTGCGCTTCAGGCGGGCGTCGCCCGCAATGAGCGTCGCCTGCTGCAGACCGCGGGCCGCCTCAGCCCTGCGCCCCTGCACCGCCGCCTCGATCAGCGGCAGGCGCGGCTGGAGGCGCTCACCTTACGTCTGGACAGCGTCATGCCGCGTCGGCTGGAGCGCGCCGAGGACCGCCTCGCCGCCCTGTCCCGCGCCCTGACGACGCTGAACCCCAAGACGCCCAAACCCGGCTTCGCCCGCATCGAGGACGCCGAGGGCGCCATGATCGCCTCGGCCGCCGCCCTGTCGCCGGGGCAGGCGGTGCGGATCGTCTTCAACGACGGCGCCAAGGACGCGACCATCGACGGCGAGGGCGCGACGCCGCGCCCGACGCCTAAGCCTGCCCCGCGCCCCAAGGCCCCGCCCGCAGGCCAAGGCGACCTGTTCTGACCCCTGAAAATTCCGCTCATCCCGAGCGTCCGCCGGGATGAGCGGGTTTAGAGGGGCGGCGCCCTAACGGCTGGCGGTCTCGGCCAGCACCGCCTTCACCGCCTCGATGTCCAGCGCCTCGACCGTCACCGTCTTGCCGTCGATCACCGAAGTCGTCGTCTGCGCCTTCAGCAGGGAGTTGAGGATGGCCTCCTCCGTCGCCTCGGCGACCGCGACGAACAGGGGCGACATGCGGTCGTTCGGCCAGTCCGCGACCATCGCCTGCCCCGCCCGGCGCTCAGGCGTCCGCCGCACGCCCTCCGCCGTCGAAAAGGCGATCGCATAGTCCCCCGACCCGTTCGAGAACGCCGCCCCCGTCCGCGCCAGACCAGCGAAGGCGCGGTTCGCCAGCCGCTCCAGATTGCGGTCCGACAAGGGCGCGTCCGTCGCCACCACGATCATGATGGAGCCGTCGGCGCGCTCATTCTCCACCTCTTCGCGCAGGTAGTAGCGGCCCAGCCGCACCCCGACCGGCGCTCCGTCGATGCTCAACACGCCGCCATAGTTCGACTGGACCAGCACCCCGACGGTGAAGCCGCCCAGACTGTCGGGCAGTTTGCGCGAACTCGTCCCGATCCCGCCCTTGAAGCCGAAAGCGATGGTTCCTGTCCCGGCGCCGACCGCGCCCTGCTCCACCGGCCCTGGCGTCGCCGTCTCGATGGCCCGCACCACGTCGGCGGCCGTGACGACGCGCGCGCGGATGTCGTTCAGCCCGCCGTCGTTGGTCTCGCCCACCACGGCGTTGACCGAGCGGATGTCCTCATGCCCCGGCTGTTTCAGCGTCCAGTCCAGAACGCCGTCGATCCCCCGCGCCACGGACAGGGTGTTGGTCAGGACGATGGGCGTCTCGATCTCGCCCAGCTCCATGATCTGGGTCGCGCCCGCCAGCTTGCCGAAGCCGTTGGCGACCGACAGCCCGGCCGGAACCTTGTCGCGGAACAGGGAGCCGCCGTGCGGCACGATGGCGGTGACGCCGGTGCGGACGCTGTCGCCCGAGCGCAGCGTCACCTGCCCCACCTTGACCCCCGCCACGTCGGTGATGGCGTTCAGCGGCCCCGACGACAATATGCCCGGCGCCCGGTCCAGGTCGCGAATGGTCGGCCGCTCGGCCGCTCCGTCCTGAGCGTTCGCGCCAGGCGCGGCGACCAGAACGGCCGCGGAAACGGCGGCGGCCAGGATGTCGGCGGGCGATCGAGACATGGAACATCCGATTTTGTGACGTCAGACGCTCAGATGACGGCGATTCGCCTGTCGTCCCGCACAAGCTTCGCGTTATGATGACGACATGAGCACCCAGCCTCCTTCTTCCGCCCCCAGCGAAGCGGCCTGCCTGCACTACGGCGACGGCGAGTTCGCCGTCCTGTCGGCCGGCGCCTTCGTGCGGTGCGCCGTCAGCGGCGCAGCCATCCCTCTGGCCGCACTGCGCTACTGGTCGGTCGAGAAGCAGGAAGCCTACGCCGGACCGCGCGAGTATCTGACGGCCGCCGGGCGCTGAGCCCTTTTCCGATGTCATGGCCGGATCGTTTCCGGTCGCCCTGTTCTCGGTGTCCTGAGATGTCCGCCCTGAGTTCGGTCCACGTCCTGCTGGTCGACGACAATCCCAATATGCGCGCCATCGTCGCCGCCATGCTGAAATCCGTCGGCGTCGGCCGCCTGAGCGAGGCTGAGGACGGCGTCGTGGCGCTGGAGCTGTTGCGCCGCGCAGCGATCGACATCGCCATCGTCGATTTCCGCATGAAGCCGATGGACGGCGCCGCATTCACCCGCGCTGTCCGCAGTGAAGGCGACAGCGCAAACCCCTATCTGCCGGTCATCATGATGACAGGGCACTCCGAAAAGAGCCGCGTGACCGAGGCGCGCGACGCGGGCGTGACCGAGTTCGTGGCCAAGCCGGTCAAGGCCCAGACCCTGCTGACGCGGATCGAGGCAGTGATCCTGCGTCCCCGCCCCTTCGTGCGTTCGCCCAGCTATTTCGGGCCGGATCGCCGCCGCACAGGGACGAAGGACTATGCCGGTCCTTTCCGCCGCGCCGATGACGGCGTGCTGGATTAGGCGTCCGACGCCCGCAGCGCCTCATAGACCTGAGGCGGCCAGCGCTTGTGGACCCAGAACCAGTCGACCGGATGCTCGCGCACCCGATCCTCCACAAAGCGGTTGGCGGCCTGCACGCCCGCCAGCACATCGGCCGCCTTGTCGCCCGTGTCGGGCACGTCGATCGGCTCGTGCGCGGTCACGCGGAAGCGCACGCCGGGCAGGCGCACTACCGACAGCGGCTGCATCACCGTGCCGAACTTCAGCGCCATGCGCGCCGCGCCGGGCGAGGCGTTGACCGGCTGGCCGAAGAACTCGACCTCCGGCCCCTGACTGTATTTCTGATCGACCAGCAGGGCGATGGATTCGCCCCGCTTCATCCCCGCCATCAGCTCGCGCGTGCCGTCGCCCTTGGGCGCGAACAGCTTGATGCCGTAGCGCTCGCGGCTCTGGCGGATCAGGGCGTCGACATAGGGGTTGTTGGCCGCGCGATAGGTCACCTGACACGGCACGCCTGCCGCCATGATGACCGCCGCCATCACCTCGAAATTGGCCAGGTGGCCCGAGATCAGCACCACCGGCTTGCCGCTATCGCGCACGGCGTGCAGCCGCTCCAGCCCGACGATGTCGATGCGCCCGCTTTCCGGCGTCAGCCTGTCCATGACGGCCAGTTCGGCGAAGGTGCGGCCCGTCTGCTCCCACTGATCCACGGCCAGGCGGTCACGTTCGGCGGCGCCCATGTCGGGGAAGGCGATGCGCAGATTGCGCGTCACCGTCTTGTGCGTGCCGGTCAACGGCCCCAGCGTCCGCAGCAGCTTGCCGCCGAAGCCCGAGGCCCGCTCGACGCCGAGCAGACGCAGGAAGCCGAACAGCCCGCGAAACGCCGCCGCCTCCAGCCGCCAGACCAGATCCTGGCTCATTTTTGCAGCGCCGCCGCTCTTCGGGCGGCTTGAGCGCGTTTGATCTTCACCAGGCAATCGTCAGTCCGCCGTCCACCACCAGGGTCTGGCCGGTCACATAGGCCGACGCAGGGCTGCACAGATAGACCGCCGTGCCCGCGATTTCATCCGGCTGGCCTATCCTTTTCAGCGGCGCGGGGTCGGTGACGGTCTTCAGCAGCTCCGGGTTCTCCCACAGGTATTTGGCGAAATCGGTCTGAACCAGACCCGGCGCGATGCAATTCACCCGCACGTTCGACGGCCCGTATTCGACCGCCAGATTGCGCGCCAGCTGCATGTCCGCCGCCTTGGAGATGTTGTAGGCGCCGATCAGGGCGTTGCCGCGCAGGCCCCCGATGGAGGAGATCAGCAGGATCGCCCCATCCTTGCGCTCGACCATCTCCGGCGCGACCATCTGGATCAGCCAGTGGTTGGAGATGACGTTGTTCTGAAGGATCTTTTCGAACTGCTCGTCGCTGATGCCCGCCATCGGCCCGGCGTAGGGATTGGTCGCTGCATTGCACACCAGAATGTCGATCCGGCCGAAGGCGGTGCGCGTGTCGTCCACCAGCCGCTGCAGGTCTTCCTTGGAGGCGATGTTGGCGGGAATGGCAACGGCGCGGCCTTCGCCGTGCTTCTCATTGATGGCGACGGCGACCTCTTCGCACGGCCCGGCCTTGCGTGAGGAGATGACGACGCGCGCGCCGTGTTCGGCCAGACGCTCGGCGATGGCCTTGCCGATGCCCTTGGAGGAGCCGGTGATGACGGCGACCTTGCCGCTCAGATCGAACAATTCCATGCGTTAACCTCCTTTTACCGCCCGTTTATCCGCGCGGACCCTAGCCGTTAGCCTTCGTTAACGTGATACTTGATCGATTCTATAGGGAAAGGCGGTTCTGACCGGCCCCATGCGAAAGATCACCGGCGGCTTCCTGTTCTTCGGCTACCTGTTCCTCGCCCTGACCATCGGGGCGGCGATCTGGCGCGCCGGTCTGGGCGGCGGCGCGGGCGCGGCCGGGGTGCTGGGCACGCTGGGGATCATGGCCGGCCTCCACGCCCTCGTCACCGGCATGGCCGACCGTCGCGCCCTGCGTCTGGAGATCGGCAAGGTGCGCGAGGCCCACCGTTTGTTGGCCGATGCGATGGAGTCGACCCAGGGCGCCCTGACCGAACTGGCGCAAGCCATCGAGACCGGCGCCCTGTCGCGCACCGACGCCCTGACCGGCGAGGTGCGGATGCTGGAAGGCCTTGTCCAGCAGATGAGCGCCTCGATCGAGGAGCGGCTGGCCGCCTCCACCCTGACCGCCGACACCTTCGAGGGGCGCCGTCAGGTCCAGTCGAACACCCTGCTGAAGACCGTCCACGACGCTCTCAGCGAGAACCGCGTCGACCTGTATCTTCAGCCGGTCGTGACCCTGCCCCAGCGGCGGACGGTCTATTATGAGAGCTTCACCCGCCTGCGCGACCCGTCGAACCGGGTGATGATGCCCGCCGAATACCTGTCGGTGGCCGAGGGCGAGGGCCTGCTGCCCGCCATCGACAATCTGCTGCTGTTCCGCTGCGCCCAGATCGTGCGCCGTCTGGCCGGGCAGGACCGCAAGGTCGGCGTCTTCTGCAACATTTCGCTGGCGTCTCTGGGCGACGAGACCTTCTTCCCGCAGTTCCTCGACTTCCTGAGCCAGAACCGCGACCTGAAGGACGCCCTGATCTTCGAACTGGGCCAGGCGACGTTCGACGCGCGCGGCGCCATCGAGGCGCGCAACATGGCCAAGCTGGCCGACCTGGGCTTCCGCTTCTCCATCGACAAGGTGCAAACGCTGGATCTGGACTTCGCCGACCTGCAACGCTCGGACGTGCGCTTCATCAAGGTGGCGGCCGACCTGCTGATCGAACAGCTGCTCGATCTGGACGGCGCCGCCCCCCTGCCCAGCCAGCCGGACATCCGCGCCGGGGACTTCGCCCCCCTGACCCGCCGCCACGGCCTCGAACTGATCGCCGAAAAGGTCGAGAGCGAGAAACAGGTCGTCGACATCCTCGAACTGGATGTCGCCATGGGCCAGGGCCATCTGTTCGGCGAGCCGCGCGCCATCAAGGAAGCCGTCCTGGCTGAGACCGACCCGCCCGCCGACTTCGTCCGCTCGACGCTGAAATCGGCCGAGCAGAGAGTGCGGTTCTGATCCTGCTTTCCTCCCCACCTTGTGGGGAGGGGGACCGCGTAGCGGTGGAGGGGCTACGACGGCGGAACAAGCCGCCCCTCCGTCTCGTCGGCCTCGCCGCCGATCCACCTCCCCATTTCATGGGGAGGAGAGATACGACCGAAAACCGCCAGACACGACGCACGCGGCCCGCGCAAATGCGCCCATGACCGACGCCGCCCTCGACTGGCCCCGCATCGCCGCCGACCTGAACGCTCAGGGCTGGGCCATGACCGGCCCCCTGCTGACGCCCGCGACCTGTAAGGCCCTGCAAGCCCTCTATGACCAGCCCGAGCGATTCCGCAGCCGCATCGTCATGCAGCGCCACGGCTTCGGTCAGGGCGAGTATCAGTATTTCGCCGAACCCCTGCCCGATCCCCTGCCCCGGCTGCGGGCGCATCTCTACGAAGGTCTGGCGCCGATCGCTGACGACTGGGCGAGGCGGATGGGGCGACCAGGCTTTCCGGGGCAACTGGACGAACTGACCGCCCGCTGCCGCGCGGCGGGACAGACGCGGCCGACCTCGCTGATACTTCGCTACGGCCCCGGCGACTACAATCGACTGCATCAGGATCTGTACGGCGAACTGGTCTTCCCGCTACAGGCGGCCATCCTGCTGAGCGATCCGGCCGAATTCGAAGGCGGCGAGTTCGTTCTGGTCGAGCAGAAGCCCCGGTCGCAGTCGCAGGCCCATATCGCGCCGCTGAAACAGGGACAGGCGGTCATCTTCGCCGTACGCGAACGCCCGGTGGCCGGCACGCGCGGCGACTATCGCGTCCAGATGCGCCACGGCGTCAGCACGGTGCGCGCGGGCAAGCGGATGACGCTGGGCCTGATCTTCCACGACGCCGCCTGATCCCTTCTCCCCTTGTGGGAGAAGGCGGGCGCCCAAAGCGCTCGGATGAGGGGTGTCGGCGCAGCGTTTGACGTTCTGGCGGTTCGTGCGCCGTGGCAGCCGTTCAGGCGGAGGCGCACACACCCCTCATCCGTCAGGCTCCGCCTGCCACCTTCTCCCACAAGGGGAGAAGGAAGAAAAAGGCCCCTCCGTCAGAACGGAGGGGCCTGATCCTTTAGGCTTTCTGCGCGTCCAGCCACCGCACCGCGTCGGCGTCGCGAGCCGACAGGTCGGGATAGTCGGCGTCGGAGCCGACGTCCGGCACGCGTCGCCAGGAGCGGGCGCATTTGGGATAGTCCGCCGTCTTCACCTCGACCGTCACCGCCTCGCCGCCGGCCTTGAGCTCAGCGCCCGAGGTGCGGAACACCTCGGCGGCGTCCAGCCCTTCAAACGGCGCCAGCAGTTCGGCCGGGGCCGTCACCACCGGCCAGGCGTCCAGCGCCCCGCCGATGACCTTGTCGCGACGCGCGGCTTCCAGCGCCTCGTTGACCACTTCCAGCACCGTCTCGACATTGGTCCAGCGTTCGGCCTCGGTCGTGTTGCGCCACTGCCCCGGCGTTTCGGGGATCACCCGCGCGCAGTTGGTGCCCGCTTCCGGGAAGCGCGTGGTCCAGGCCTCGTCCATGGTGAAGGGGGTCAGCGGGGCCAGCCAGGCGGTCAGGCGGCTGAACACCTCGTCCATCACCGTGCGGACGGCGCGGCGCTTGATGCTGTCGGGACGGTCGCAATAGAGGCTGTCCTTGCGCACGTCGAAATACAGCGCCGACAGGTCGCCGGAGCAGAACTCCAGCACCGGCCGCACCACGTCCTGGAAGCGGTATTCGGCATAGGCCTGACGCACCTGACCATCCAGCTCCCACAGGCGGTGCAGGATGAACTTCTCCAGCGGCGGGAACTGGTCGTAATCGGTCAGGCGCTCGGCCTCATCGAAGCCGTTCAGCGCGCCCAGCAGATAGCGCACGGTGTTCCTCAGCTTGCGATAGGCGTCGACCGTGGTCTGCAGGATCTGCTTGCCGATGCGCTGGTCGTCCGAATAATCGACCAGGGCCACCCACAGACGCAGGATGTCGGCGCCCGACTCCTTGATGATGGTCAGGGGATCGGTGGTGTTGCCCCGCGACTTCGACATCTTCTCCCCGTTCTCGTCCAGGGTGAAGCCGTGGGTCAGGACGGCGTTGAACGGCGCGCGACCGCGCGTGCCGCAGCCTTCCAGCAACGACGACTGGAACCAGCCGCGGTGCTGGTCCGAGCCTTCCAGATAAAGGTCGGCGGGCCAGTGCGACGGGCGGTCGCCCGTGTAGCCGCTCGCCGCCGTGCGCGGGTCCAGAGTGAAGGCGTGGGTCGAGCCGCTGTCGAACCAGACGTCGAGGATGTCGGTGACCTTCTCGAACCGCTCCGGGTCGTGCGCGCCCAGGAAGTCGGCGTCAGGCGCCGAGAACCAGACGTCGGCGCCGCCCTCGGCCACGGCCTTGACGATGCGAGCGTCGACCTCGGGATCGTGCAGGGGCTGGCCGGTCTGCTTGTCGACGAACATGGCCAGCGGCGTGCCCCAGGCGCGCTGACGGCTGATCAGCCAGTCGGGACGGCCCTCGACCATGGAGCGGATGCGGTTCTTGCCCGCCGCCGGGTGGAAGGCGGTGGCGTCGATGGCGTTCAGGGCGCGGTCGCGCAGGGTCGCGCCGTCTTCCAGCTCTTCATCCATGCGGATGAACCACTGGGGCGTGTTGCGGAAGATGATCGGCGCCTTGGAGCGCCAGCTGTGCGGATAGGAGTGCTCCATCCGGCCGCGCGCCAGCAGGTTGCCCGCCTCGATCAGCTTCTCCATCACCGCGCCGTTGGCGGGGCCGAACTTGCCGGTCTTCTTGCCCTCAGTCTCCAGCACCTTCAGCCCCGCGAACAGCGGCACGTGCTCATAATAGGCGCCGTCGGGATCGACCGTGTCCGGCACCTCGCGATGACCGTGGGCCAGCCAGACGGCGAAGTCGTCCGCGCCGTGGCCCGGCGCCGTGTGGACGAAACCCGTGCCCGCGTCGTCGGTGACGTGATCGCCGGCCAGCAGCGGCACTGAAAAGCCGTAGCCGCTGTCCAGGGCGGCCAGCGGATGGGCGCACTCCAGGCCCGACGGGTCGATGTCGTAGACGCGCGTCCAGGCGGCGATCTTGGCGGCCTTGAACACCTCTTCAGCCAGTTTGTCGGCGAGGATGAAGCGGTCGCCCGGCTTGGCCCAGGGCTCATAGTCCAGCCCTTCCTCAAGGGCCGTGACCTCATACAGGCCGTAGTTGATCTCGGGGCCGTAGCTGATCGCCCGGTTGGCCGGGATGGTCCACGGCGTGGTCGTCCAGATCACGATCGAGGGCGTCGCCGCGCGGAAGGTCAGCAGGTCGTCCGGGTGGCTGTCGGTCGCGCCGACCACCGGGAACTTGACCCAGATCGTGGGCGAGACGTGGTCGTGATACTCGACCTCGGCGTCGGCCAGGGCCGTGCGCTCGACCGGCGACCACATCACCGGCTTGGAGCCGCGATACAGCTGGCCCGAGTTCTTGAACTTGTGGAATTCCGCGACGATGGCCGCCTCGGACGTGAAGTCCATGGTGGCGTAGCGGTTGGCGAAGTCGCCGGTGATGCCCAGACGCAGGAATTGGTCGCGCTGCAGGTCGATGTACTTGCCGGCGTATTCGCGGCAGGCGGTGCGGAACTCTTCCTTCGACACCTCGTCCTTGCGGCGGCCCTTGGCGCGGAACTGCTCCTCAATCTTCCATTCGATCGGCAGGCCGTGGCAGTCCCAGCCGGGGACGTAGTCGACGTCATAGCCCAGCAGGAAGCGCGAGCGGACCACGAAGTCCTTCAGCGTCTTGTTCAGGGCGTGGCCGATGTGGATGTCGCCGTTGGCGTAAGGCGGGCCGTCGTGCAGCACATAGAGCGGCGCCTTCTGCGACTGACGCAGGGCGCGCAAGGTTCCGTACAGGTCGCCCCACTGGGCCAGGATTTCCGGCTCCTTCTTGGGCAGGCCGCCGCGCATCGGGAACGGCGTCTCGGGCAGGAAGACGGTGTCGCGATAGTCGCGGCCGGAAGGGGTCTGAGTGTCGGCGTCGGCCATGGAATGTCTTTTCGTCTTTGCGCGCGCGGCCGTTTGGAAACGGCGTCGGGCGTCAGTCTAGCGTGAAGGCGCCGGACGGCCCATGCCTTGATGTCTCAAGGCGGCGTCGTCTCGGCGAAATGTTTCGAGAAATCCCGACGTGCGCGGGGCTGTCAGCCCTGCAGCGCTACGCCGGGCGGCTAATCGAAATCGGACGGATCACGCGAACGGTCATGCTGGGAAAGCTCTAGCAGACCGCACGCCCCCTGCGCCATAGTCCAGGCGAACAGACGGGAGACGGATCGGATGCGACTTCAGGCCCTGGCGACGGCGGCGGTGCTGGCCCTGACGGCGGCCGCCTGCTCGGCGGAAAAGGAGGCGCCCGCTCCGGCCGAGGCCGCCGCGTCGGCCCTGACCGGCCGCGCCGCCGTCTATGCCGCGGGCGAAAAGGACGCCGAGGCCTTCGTGCGCGCCCTCTACGCCCGCGCGGCGACGCCGCAGACGACGCCGGACCCCGCCGAGGCGGCGATCACCCCCGGCCGCGACCCGCTCTATTCACGCACCCTGAACGCCCTGATCGGCGTCGACTTCCGCGAGGCTCAGTCCCGCGACGAAGTCCCCTATCTGAATTATGATCCCGTCTGCGCCTGCCAGGACGCCGACGGCTTCGCCCTGAAGACGGTGACGATGACGCCCGACGGCCCCCAGGCCGCGACCGCCGACGTCGTCTTCACCAACCACGGCCGCGAGCATCGCCAGACGCTGAAACTGGTGAAGGAAGGCCCGATGTGGCGCATCGCCGACATCATCGACGACAAGGGCAAGTCGCTGCACGACGTCCTGATGGCCATCGCCGAGAAGGCGGAGAACTAAAGCCTCAAGCGAAGGCCCAGACGCCCGCCGGTCCGTCGGCGTCGCTGGAAGACGGCGGCGTCTTCGGCCGGATACGGCGCGCCCGACTTCTGAGTTTCAAGCGGCGCAACGGCTGCATGAGCGCCGTCACGCGCCGCGCCATCGCCGCCCTGACCGGCGCCAGCCGCGCCTGGGCGGTCATCAGGCTGACCGCCGTCAGAACTTCGAGATAGGCCAGCACGTCACCGGCGGCGAACAGGGCCAGTTCCAGGCCGACGGTCTGCCACAGCATCATCACGCCGATCATCACCAGAACGAGCCGCAACGCCGAGCCAGACAAGGCCCACGACAGCTTGCCCTCAACCCAGCGCCGGGCCTCGCCGTTGACGCCGAAAATCAGGGCCAAAGCGCCGATCAACAGCGGCGCCGACACGCCTGTCCCAGCAAGCGCCGCCGCCACGGTCCACAGGGCGCAAACACCCGCCACGGCGAACCACAGGTTTGAATTTCGGTCTGTCACGGCCCCTCCCGCCAACATTGTTCCGTAGAGCTGGGGGCTGCTTGGTCCGCCTGCAATAGCGCAGACCGTGCGAACGGCTTCAGCCCAGAAGCGCGCGGGCGGCGGCGGCGTCGGCGTCGATCTGGACCTTCAGCGCGTCCAGGCCGTCGAACTTCATCTCACCGCGCAGGAAGGCGACCAGCTCGGTCTCCAGCACCTGGCCGTAGAGGCTTTCGTCGAAGTCCAGCAGCCAGACTTCCAGCAGGGGCTCTTCGATCTCGAACATCGGACGGACGCCCAGATTGGCGACGCCCTTGACCACCCGCCCGTCCGGAAGGCGGGTGCGGGTGGCGTAAACTCCATAGGCCGGGCGCATGTACTCGCCCATGGCGATGTTGGCGGTCGGCACGCCGATGGTGCGGCCGCGCTTGTCGCCGTGAATCACCTCGCCCTGGATGGCGAAGGGGCGGCCCAGGATGGCGGCGGCGCGGTCCATGTCGCCCGCCTTCAACGCCTCGCGCACGGCGCTGGACGACAGCTTCAGGCCCGAGGCGTCGTCGATGCGGTCGGTGACGGAGACGCTGAAGCCTTGCGTCTCGCCATAGGCTTGCAGCAGAGCCGGCGAGCCGGAGCGGCCCTTGCCGAAGGTGAAGTCGAAGCCGACGGCGGCGTGTCTGATCCCCAGGCCTTCCGACAGCACGCGGCGAGCGAATTCCTCGTCGGACATGCCGGCCATCTCGCGATCGAACGGCAGCAGATACAGGCGGTCGACGCCCAGCGGCGTCAGGGCGCGCGCCATCTGGTCCGGCGTCATCAGGCGAAAGGGCGCGGCCTCGGGCTGGAACAGGCGGCGCGGATGGGGGTCGAAGCTGACCACGGCCAGGGGGACGCCCAGGCGATCCGCCGCCTCACGCGCCGAGGCGATGACCGCCTGATGGCCGCGATGCACGCCGTCGAAGGCGCCGACGGCCACGGCCGCCCCCTTCTGCGCGTCCGTCAGGCCGCGCCAGTCGCGAATGACCTCGACCACTTCAGGCGGCCTTCAGCGCGCCGAGGGCTTGCGGCGGCGCGGCACGCGCACGACGGCCACGCCGTCCATGATCAGCTTGTCCTCGACAAAGCCCTCGCAGCGCAGTTCGCCGCGCGCGCTGTCATGATCCAGGGCGATGACGGTGATGACGATCCGCACCGTGTCGCCGATCCGCACCGGGAAGTGGAAGGCCAGCGTCTGGGAAATGTAGATCGAGCCCGCGCCCGGCAGGATGGTCCCCACCACCGCCGAGCCGAAAGCCGCCGACAGCAGACCGTGGGCGATACGTCCGCGATAGGCCGTCTTGGCCGCGAAGGCTTCATCCAGGTGCACCGGATTGAAATCGTCGGACGCCTCGGCGAACAGACGAATCCGCTCTTCGGTGACGTGAACCGTCTTCTCGGCGGCCATGCCGACGTGGAGTTCGTCGAGGATATAACCACCCGACGGGTGCGCTTGGACCAGATCAACCATGAGCCGCCTTTAAGGCAGGTGCGACGAAATGGCGAGACTCACCACGTCAGTTCCAGCGCGGCGTAGCGAGCGAAGGTCGTCTCGGCGCGGAGCAGTTCGGCCGCACGCGCCGGATCGAGCGTTCCGTCCGCCCCCTTGGCGGCGTCGCCGTGAATGCCCTGGGCGATGAACAGACAGTCCAGCGCCTGTTCTGCGGCGCCCAAAACGTCCGTGACCACGCCGTCGCCGATGCACAGGACGCGCGAACGATCGACGGGGCGGCCCATCAGGCCCTCAGCCTCTTTCAGAGCCAGGGCGTAGATGGGTGCGAACGGCTTGCCCGCCATGACCACGCGGCCGCCCATCGATTCATAGAGGTCGGCGATGGCGCCGCCGCAGTAGATGATGGAATCGCCGCGCTGCACCACGCGGTCGGGGTTGGCGCAGATCAGCTCCAGTCCGCGCGCGACGGCGGGCGTCAGGCGCTCGCGATAATCCTCGGGAGTCTCGGTCGTGTCGTCGTAAGGGCCGGTGACGGAGATGAAGGCGGCGTCGTTCGCGTCGTGGGCGCTGGTCAGGTCCAGGCCCTCATAGAGGACGAAGTCGCGATCCGGCCCGATGATCCAGGCCGGGCCCGGCGCGCGGCGCGCCAGTTCCATGCGGGTGGCGTCGCCCGAGGTGACGAACGCCTTCCAGGCGCTGCGCGGCACGCCCAGAGCATCCAGCTGGGCCACCACGTCCGGCGAGGGGCGCGGCGAGTTGGAGATCAGGACGACATGGCCGCCCTTCTCATTGAACTTCGTCAGGGCCTCGCAGGCCGCAGGCCAGCTTTCGCGGCCGTTGTGGATCACGCCCCAGACGTCGCAGAGCAGGATGTCGTAGTCGTCGGCGACGGCGGACAGGCGGGGCAGCGGATGAGGCAGGGTCATGCCCCGCTTATAGCGGGGGAAAACCGGGGGGGAAGGCCGTGCGGCGATCGGCGCGCCTGCGCTTTCCCTCTTCGCCGTCGAACGTCTTCCTGCTAACCGGCAGGACATGAAGATTTCCCGTCTCGCCCTGGGGGCCTATCTGATCGCCCTCGCCGTCATCGTGCTGGATCAGTTGACCAAGGCCTGGGTGCTGAGCGCCATCGGCGCCGAACACATCACCCACATTCCCGACGGCTTCCGCATCGCCGAGGTGGCGCCGCCGGTGTTCAACCTGACCTATGTGCTGAACACCGGCGTCAGCTTCGGCCTGTTCGGAGGCGGCGCCGGGCGCTGGATCCTGAGCGTCTTCTCCGTCGTGGTGGCGGGCCTGCTGGCCTGGTGGGCGACGCGGGCGGACCGTCGACTGCTGATCGCCGCCATCGGCCTGGTCATGGGCGGCGCCGTCGGCAACGTCATCGACCGCATCCGCTTCGGCGGCGTGGTCGACTTCCTCGACTTTTCCGGCACGGGCCTGTTCCCCTGGATCTTCAACATCGCCGACAGCGGCATCACCGTAGGGGTCGCCCTGCTGATCCTGGACAGCTTCTTGTCCGAGCGCCGTTCCGCAGTTGGCTCGGCCCACGAAAAGTCGTAATCACACCCCCTTAACTATCGACCCGAGCCTGCGCCCGCGCGGCGCGCCTCCCGGAGCCGAACGACCCATGCGTAACCGTCCCGTCCTGATCGTGACCCTGGCCGCCGGCGCGGCCCTCAGCCTGAGCGCCTGCGGATCGATGAAGCAGAGCATCGGCCTGTCCAAGGTCGTGCCGGACGAATTCGTCACCGTGGCCAGCGCCCCCCTGGTGGTGCCGCCGGAATACGGCCTGACCCCGCCTTCGCCCGGCGCCCCGCGCCCGCAGGAGCTGGCGCCTGAAAGCGCCGCCCGCCAGATTCTGCTGGGTCAGCGCCAGGCCGTGACCCGCACTCCGGGCGAACAGATTCTGGCCGCCGAGGCCGGCGCTGACCGCGCCGATCCGCTGGCTCGCTACGTCGTCGACGACGAATTCGGCAGCCTGGCGCACAAGGAAGAAAGCTGGGCCAACCGCATCATGTTCTGGCGCAAGGACGATCCGGCCAGCCAGGCCGCGACCGTCAGCCAGACCTCGGAAGGCGGCAAGACCATCGACGCCGCCAGCGAGCGCGCGCGTCTGGACGCCCTGACCGGCGGTCGCGAGGGCATCACCATCGCCCCCCGCCGCGACGGCCGCTTCAAGCTGCCGGGCCTCTAAGACCGGACAGGCTGCATCTTCAGCCAAGGGGGCGCGTTCGTCACGACGAGCGCGCCCTTTGCAATTGGCGCGCTTGCTTGACGCAACGGCCGCGCTTCAGGATCGTTGTTCACAGCTGGTTGCGGGGTTGAAGCGATGGCTAGGGCTTGGAACGGATGGCGTGTCGCCTTGGCTGCGGGCGTTCTGACGGCCTGCGCGCCTCCCGCCCTGGCTCAGACGCAAGCCGCCGCCGAGACGCCGCGCACGCCCCTGACCTACGCCGAGGCTGAGGCGCGGCTGCGCACGACCTCCAGCCTGGGGCGCGCCGCCGGCTACGGGGTCGAGGCCGCCGAGGCCCAGGCCCAGGTCGCCGCCGGGCTGAACCGGCCCACGGTGTCGCTGGACGCCCAGCTGATCCGCTATCGCAAGACCTTCGACCTGTCGCTGTCGGACGCGCTGGACCGCGCCCAGTCCGACCTCGGCGCCGCCATCCCCGGCCTGATTTCGGACCTGCCGGGCGTGCCGGGCGACGTGCTGAACGCGGTGGGCCAGCGACTTGAGGCCGCCCTGCCGGAGATCTTCGCCGCCCTGCCCCACGACATCCGGCTGCAGGTGGACGACACGACCTTCCGCCCGACGGTGACGGCGCTGCAACCGATCTACACCGGCGGGGCCATCCCCGCCCTGCGACGCGCGGCGGCGGCCAATGTCGACCTGGCCGAGGCCCGGCGGCAGGAGGCCCTGAACCTGGAGAGCGTCAACCTGGCCCGCGCCTATTTCGGCCAGGTGCTGGCGGCCGAGGCGTTGAAGATCGCGCTGGAGACCCGCGACGGCTTCGACCTGCACCTGAAGAACGCCCGCCGCATGGAAGAAGAAGGGATGCTCAGCCGCGCCCAGACCCTTCAGGTCGAGGTCGCGCGCGACGCCGCCCAGCGCCAGGTCAACCGCGCCGAGCTGGAGCATGACAACGCCGTCGCCTCCCTGGCCCGCGTCGCCGACGTCGAGACAGGCGTGACCCCCACCACGCCTCTGTTCGTCAATCGCGATCCGGTCGGCCCGGCCGCCGTCTTCCTGGACAGCGCGAGCCAGTCGAATTCGCGCCTCGTTCAAGCCCAGGCGGGGCGCGATCTGGCCGAGGCCGGAGCGGATCTGGCGGCCTCGCGGATGAAGCCGTCGGTCTACGCCTTCGGCACCTACAACATGAACCCGGACAATTCCCTGCCGACCGAGCCGGACTGGGCCTTTGGCCTGGGCGCTCGCTACACCCTGATGTCATCGCTGGACCGACGGCGGATGCTCGGCGCCGCCCGCGCCCAGGCCTCGGCCGCCGGCGAGGTCGAGCGCCAGGCCCGCGACGACGCCCGCCTACTGGTCACGCGCGCCTACAACCAGGTCGAGCTGGCGCGGCGGCAGTTCCTGACCATGGACAGCAGCCTGGCGGCCGCGCGCGAGAACCTGCGCGTGCAGGAGGTCGGCTTCCGCGAGGGCGAGGCCACGGCCGCCTCGGTCATCGACGCCCGCAACCTGCTGGGGACGGCGCGGCTGCAACGAGCGGCGGCGGCCTATGAGTACGACCTCAGCCTGTCTGCCCTGCTGGCGGCGGCGGGAAGCGACCAGACCCTGAACGACTATCTGCAACGCGACGACCGGATCAGCGCCCCATGAATCAGCGCCCCATGAGCGAGACGCCTTCCTCGGCCTATACGCCGCCCCAGCCGGCCGAAGCGCCCCCGCCCAAGCCGCGCCGCTCGCCCCTGCCCCTGATCGTCGCGGCGGGCGTGGTCCTGCTGATCGCCTTCATCGTCGTGGGCCTGTTCCTGGCCGCCCGCCCGGCGCCGGATCAGGTGCAGGGCATGGTCGAGGCCGAGACCTTCACCGTCGCCACCAAGGTGCCCAGCCGCGTCGAACGCTTCCTGGCCGCCGAGGGCGATCAGGTGAAGGCGGGACAGGAGCTGGCCCTGATGAGCAGCCCCGAGGTCGAGGCCAAGGACGCCCAGGCCCGCGCCCTGCTGCAGTCGACGCAGGCCATCCAGTCCATGAGCCGAGAGGGCGCCCGCGCCGAGGACGTGCAAACGGTCGAGTCGATCTGGCGCGCCTCCCAGGCTGCCGCCCGCCTGGCCGACCAGACCGCGCGCCGGGCGGAAAACCTGTTCGCCGAGGGCGTCATCTCGGCCCAGCGCCGCGACGAGGCGGTCGCCGCCCGCGCCGCCACCGCCTCCCAGACCGAGGCCGCCCGCCAGCAGTATCTGAAGGCGCTGGCCGGAACCCGGCCGCAGGAGAAGTCGGTCGCCGACGCCAACGTAAGCGGCGCCCGCGCCGCTGTCGCCGAGGTCGAGAGCCTGCAGGGCGAGACCCGCCTGACCGCCCCGCACGGCGGCGAGGTGTCCGAACGCTTCGCCAATGTCGGCGAACTGGTGCTGACGGGGGTGCCGGTCTTCACTATCGTCGACACGGCCGATCCCTGGGTCGCCTTCAGCGTGCGCGAGGACCAGTTCCGCGACCTGAAGATCGGCGCCGCCGTGCGCGGCGACGTGCCCGCGCTGGGGATCAAGGGCACCGCCTTCCGCGTCACCGCCATCAGCCCCCAGGGCGAGTTCGCCACCTGGCGCTCGACCCGTCAGTCCAGCGGCTATGACGTGCGCAGCTTCCAGGTGAAGGCCAAGCCCGCCCGGCCGATCGAGGGTCTGCGGCCGGGCATGAGCGTCCTGTTCGACTGGTCCTCGCGATGACGCGCAGCGCGGCCGTCTTCCTCGCGGCCGTTCAGGACGAGACGCGGCGGCTGGCGACCCGCCCGTGGGACGCCTTCGTCGCCTTCGGCCTGCCGCTGATCCTGCTGGCCGTGATCGCGGCCATGCTGGCGCCCGGCGTGATCCGCCAGGCTCCGGTCGCCGTGGTGGATCAGGATGACTCGGCCTTCAGCCGCGCCGCCATCCGCAACATGGAGGCCAGCCCTGGCGTGCGCGTGGCTCACGCCCCGGCGACAGTGGACGAGGCCGTGGCCCTGATGCGGCGGGGCGAGGTCTACAGCATCGCCCATTTCCCTTCAGGCTTCACCGAAGGCGCCTTTCGCCGCCCGGAACAGGTGACGGTGTCGTTCAACGGCGCCTTCCAGACCGTCGGCGCCCTGTCGGCCCTGGGCCAGTCCTCGGCCATCGCTTCGGCCGCCGCGCCGAGGCTGGAAGAACGGGCGCGCCAGATGGGCCTGCCCGCCACGGCGTTGGAGCCGCCCGCCGTCCAGGTGTCGATCATCGGCAATCCGCAGCTGAGTTTCGAGCTGTTCCTCGGCGGCCTGCTGGCGCCAGGCGTGCTGCACCTGCTGGCGGCCTGTTCGGCGGTGCTGGCGGTCGGACGGCTGATGCAGGGCGGGTCGTTCCAGACGTTCAGAGCGCAGACCGGCGGGCGGACCACGGCTGCCCTGATCGGGCGGCTGACGCCGCACTTCGTCGTCTTCACCCTGTGGGGCCTGGCCTGGATCGGCTGGCTGTGCGGGGTCAGGGGCTGGGGCGTGGCGGGGTCGCTGCCCCTGCTGATGCTGGGCGTGGTCGCCCTGATGGCGGTCAGCGTCGCCCTGTCGGCCCTGCTGGTCGCCCTGCTGGGAGACGTCGACATGGCCTTCTCGGGCACCGCCATCTATTCCGGCGCGGCCATCGCCTTCTCGAACGGCACCCTGCCGCTGGATCACGGGCCGCGCTTCGCCCGGATCTGGAGCGACATCCTGCCCTACACCCACTATCTGCGGCTGCAGACCGGCCAGATGGTGACCGGCGCGGCGCCCGGCGGGGCCTGGCGCGACCTGGCGATCCTCAGCGCCGTCACCCTGATCGCCCTGATCCTGTCGGTCGTGCTGATCCGCCTGCGCGCCCGCCGCGCGCCCAAGGCCGAGGCGCTGGCCTTTCCTTTGCCCGAACAGGGCGTCGGCGCCGCCTTCATCGCGACCTTCCGCAACCTGCCGCGCGCCCGGCCGGTCAGCAGCCTGCTGATCCTGGCCGTGGTCCTCTACGCCTTCTACTATCCGGCGGCCTACGCCGGGCAGGCGGCGACGGGCCTGCCGGTCGCCGTGGTGACGCCGACGCAGAGCGCCCTGACCCGCGCCCTGGTCGAAGACCTGAACGCCTCCCACGCGGTCGAGGTCGCCGCCGTCCTCCCCTCGACCGCCGAGGCGTCGGACCTGATGCGGCGCGGCGTGGTCGACGGCGTCGTCATCCTGCCCGAGCGGTTCGAGGCCGATCTGGCGCGCGGCGCGCCCGACGGCGTGGCCGTCTGGCTGAACGGCGGCTATCTGGTCCGCGTCACCTCGGTCGGCAAGGCCGTCGCGGCGGCCGCCGCCCATGTCGCCGAGACGCGGCTGGAGGGCCTGCCCGAGGCCGCCCGCGCGGCCCGGTTGGCCCCGAGCCTGAAACAGGTCTCCCTGTTCAACCCGACCGAGGGCTATGGCGACTACGCCGTGCCCGCCGTCAGCCTGATCATCCTGCAACAGACCCTGCTGCTGGGCGCGGGCGTCATCGCCGCCCTGCGTCGCGAGACCGGCGCCGCTCCCCTGCGGCGCAGCGCCCGGCTGGGTCTGTGGCTGGCGCTGACCGCGATCGGCACGGCGTCCTGCCTGTTCTATTTCGGCTTCGTCTTCTGGCTTCAGGACTATCCGCGCGCGGGCGACATGGCCGGGGTGATCCTGTTGGCGCCGGTCTTCTCGGCCGGGGTTGCGGCGCTGGGCCTGCTGCTCGGCGGACTGTTCGACCGGCATGAGCGGGTGTTGCAGGTGCTGGTCGGCACGTCAGCGCCGCTGTTCTTCCTGGCGGGCGCGGCCTGGCCGCACTTCATGATGCCCAAACTGCTGGTCTGGCTGGCGCACCTGTCGCCCTCGACCGCGGCGGTTCAGGCCTTCGTGCGGATGAACGCCATGGGCGCCGGCCTGGCCGAGGTCGCGCCCCAGGCGCTGATGCTGGTCGCCCTGGCGCTGGTCTTCGGCGCCCTGTGGCTGTGGCGCGACGACGACCGCCGCCGCGCCTGAAGGCTCAACCCGCCGCCATCGGCGCCGAGACCCCCGCCGAGATCATCTCCTGCGCGCCCTGCTGGAAGCCGAAGTCCGGCACGATCTCGCCCTCGCGGTTCGAGGCCTCGTCCCAGCGCGCGATCAGCTGCTCGCCCGCATCCGCGCCCCCGCCGATCCGCACGCCCGGCGTCAGGGTGATGTTGGCCGTGGCGAAATGCCCGCCGCCCGCGCACAGGATGGCCCGCGTCGGCGCGGCCTCGCCCACCAGCGCCAGCAGGCCGGGGCTGACCAGGGCCGGGTCCAGCGCCTTCAGCACCTCTTCGGACAGGATGCCCGCCGTCATCTGGGTGGCGGCGGTCGGCGCCAGGGCGTTGACCTTGATGTTATGCTTGGCGCCCTCGATGGCCAGAGTCTGCATCAGACCGACTTGAGCCAGCTTGGCGGCGCCATAGTTGGCCTGGCCGAAATTGCCGTAGAGGCCGGACGAAGAGGTCGTCATGACGATGCGGCCGTAGGTCTGCGCGCGCATGATCTCCCACACGGCCTTGGAGCAGATGGCCGCCCCCATCAGATGCACGTCCACCACCAGGCGGAAGTCATCGAGGCTCATCTTCGAGAAGCTCTTGTCGCGCAGGATGCCGGCGTTGTTGATCAGGATGTCGATGCGGCCCCAGGCCTTCATCGCCGCCTCGACCATGGCCTGGACCGCGTCGACGTCGGTGACGGAACCCGCCGCCGCCATCGCCTGGCCGCCCGCCGCGACGATCTCGTCCGCCACGCCCTGCGCCGCCGCCTCGGTCAGGTCGTTGACCACGACCTTGGCGCCCTGACCGGCCAGATAGAGGGCGTGACAGCGGCCCAGCCCCCCGCCCGCGCCGGTCACGATGGCGACCCGATCCTTCAACTGCATGAACATCTCCGATGATGGGTGACTGGAAAACCGGCGGGCGTCCTAGCCCTTGAAACCGTCCTTGAGGGCGCGGCGCTCGGCGAAGTCGGCGGCGTCGCGGGCGCGCAGGAAGGGGTTGAAGCGACGCTCGATCCCCACCGTGGTCGGCACGCTTGCCTCGCCGCGCTCACGGGCGGCGAAGATGGCCTCGGCGTGCGCCTTCAACGCCTCATCGGCGTCCGGCAGCGACAGGGCGAAGCGGGCGTTCGAGGCCGTATATTCATGGGCGCAGTAAAGCGTCGTCGCTTCGGGCCAGGCGGCGATGCGGTTCAGGCTGTCCCACATCTGCTGCGGCGTTCCCTCGAACAGCCGCCCGCAGCCCAGGGCGAAGATGACGTCGCCGACGAAGGCCAGCCCATCTTCCGCCGCATGATAGACCACATGGCCCAGGGTATGACCCGGCGACAGCACCACATCGAAGGTCGTTTCACCCAGGCGCACCGCCTCGCCGTCGACCAGAACGTGATCCAGCGGCGCCGCGCGGCGCACCTCTTCCGGCCCGGCGATCTCGCAGCCCGTCTCGGCCTGCAGCCGTTCGTTGCCGCCGGTGTGATCGGCGTGCCAGTGGGTGTTCAGGATCAGATCCAACCGCCCCCAGCCCGACGCCTCCAGATCGGCCAGGACGGCCTCGGCGTCCGGCGTGTCGACGGCGGCGACCAGCCCCGTCGCCTCATCGCGGATCAGGAAGCCGTAGTTGTCGGACAGACAGGGAAACTGGCGAACGGTCAGGGTCATGGGGAGGTCTCCTATCGAAACCCTATCCTAAGCCGCGCGAAGAGGAACCCTCCGCCGCCCAGAATGGATGAAGTCGCGCAGACTTTCAGCCATACTGCCCCCCATGCGCCGCAGCATCGACGATCTCCGCACCTTCTACGGCGAGCCGACCGGCGCGCTGGCCCGGCGCATGCTGGCGCGACGGCTGGAGGACGCCTGGGGCGAGGCCAACAACTGCGACGTTCTGGGCCTGGGCTACGCCACGCCCTGGCTGGACGGCTTCATCGGCGCGCGCCGGGTGATCGCCGCCATGCCGGGCGGACAGGGCGCCGAGCAGTGGGCCGCGGCGGGACGCAACCGCACCGTCCTGGTCGACGACCGGCGCCTGCCCTTCGCCGCCGGAACGTTCGACCGCATCCTGCTGGTCCACGCCCTCGAGGAAGCCGACGATCCGCAGGGCCTGCTGGCCGAAGCGGTGCGCGTCCTGGCCCCGGCCGGGCGCATCATCCTGGCGGCGGCGGCGCGCGGCGGCATGTGGGCGCGCGCCGAAACCACCCCCTTCGGCCACGGCCGCCCCTTCACCCGCGGCCAGTTGGAGCGGCTGGTGCGCGAGGTCGGACTGGAGCCCGCCGCCTGGTCGCAGGCCCTTTATGTCCCGCCGTGGCGGCCGATGCTGCCCCTGGCCGACGGTCTGGAGCAGGTGGGGCCGAAGCTCTTTCCCGGCGCGGCGGGCCTGATCATGCTGGAAGCCTCGCGCAGGGCCTACGCCCGCGTGCAGCCCGGCGGCGCGGCCCAGGCCGTGCTGGCCGGACGCCCGGCCCTGACCCCCTCGCCCGCCGCTCGCGATCAAGCGTCCGCCGCGCACCCTATGGTCGCCGCACGCAAACAGCCGTAAAGCCCTCGCCATGCAGAGACTGATCCTGATGCGTCACGCCAAGGCCGAAGCCTCGGCGCCGGGCGGCGACGTGGCCCGTCCCCTGAGCGAGCGCGGCCGCCGCGACGCCGCCGCCATGGGCCGCGCCCTGGCCGAGCGGGGTCTGAAGCCCGACATGGCCCTGATCTCGGGAGCCCAGCGCACGCGCGACACTTGGGATGGCGTCAGCGAGCATTTCGGCGATGTCGAGCTGCACGTCTCCGACGCCCTCTACAACGCCCCCGCCGACGTGCTGCGCCGCGCGGTCGAGGCGGCCGAGGACCAGGCCGGCTGCCTGCTGCTGATCGCCCATAACCCCGGCGTGCACCAGCTGGCGGTCGAGTATCTGATCGAGAGCGCCGCCTCACCCTCGGTGCTGGACAAGATGAGCGGCGGTTTCCCCACCGGCGCGGCGGCGATCTTCAGCGTCGATGTCGCCGGTCGCCCGTCCTATGAAGGCTGGCTGACGCCGGAGACCCTGGCGTGACCGATCTGCCCGACGTCGCCTTCAAGATCCTGAGCCGCGTCGACTGGCGCGCCGCCCTGGCCGAGGGCCGTTATGACGGCTCGCCCGTGGACGTGGCCGACGGCTACATCCATCTGTCCGCCGCCGACCAGTTGGAAGCCACCGCGGCGAAACACTACGCCGGTCAGACCGAGCTGATGCTGGTCGAGGTCGACCTGACCGCCCTGGGCGACGCCCTGATCTGGGAGCCGTCGCGCGGCGGCGCCCTGTTTCCCCACATCTACGGCCCCCTGCCTATCGCGGCGACGCGCGCCGCCCGCGCCCTGTCGGTGACGGCCGACGGCCGCATGATCGTCGAAGAGACCGCCTGAACATGAGCCTGACCGACCTCGGCGCCTGGGCGCTGCGCCAACTCGACCCGGAAACCGCGCACCGCCTGGCCATCCGCGCCTTGCAGATGACGCCCCTGCCCGCCCCCGGCGCCGACGATCCGATCCTGAAGGCCACGATCGCCGGGCTGGAGATGTCCAACCCCGTCGGCCTGGCCGCCGGTCTCGACAAGAACGGCGAGGCGCTGGAAGGCCTGTCGCGCCTGGGCTTCGGCGCCGTGGAGTGCGGTTCGGTCACGCCGCGCGCCCAGCCGGGCAATCCCAAGCCGCGCCTGTTCCGACTGGCCGAGGACCGGGCGATCATCAACCGCATGGGCTTCAACAACGAGGGGCTGGAGCCCTTCGCCGCCCGTCTGGCGCGGCGTCCGACCCGCACGGCCATCGGCGCCAACCTGGGCGCCAACAAGG
This sequence comes from Brevundimonas sp. ZS04, assembly GCF_001956865.1. Taxonomy (NCBI): domain Bacteria; kingdom Pseudomonadati; phylum Pseudomonadota; class Alphaproteobacteria; order Caulobacterales; family Caulobacteraceae; genus Brevundimonas; species Brevundimonas sp. ZS04. The sequence goes on along the minus strand of NZ_MTHE01000005.1, from coordinate 156,293 downwards.
ACACCGAAGACAAGGCCGCCGACTATGTCGCGGGGTTGAGGAGGCTGGCGGGACTGGCCGACTATTTCACCGTCAACATCTCCTCGCCCAACACGCCGGGCCTGCGCGCGCTGCAGGGCCGCGAGGCGCTGGACGACCTGCTGGGCCGCATTCATGAGGCCCGCCCCGGCGACGGGGCGCCTGTCTTCCTGAAGATCGCACCCGACCTGATCGGCGAAGAGATCGGCATGATCGTCGAGGCCTCCATCGCCCACCGCATCGACGCCCTGATCGTGTCCAACACGACGCTGGAGCGGCCCACCTCCCTGCGGTCCGCCTATAAGGGCGAGGCGGGCGGCCTGTCGGGCGCTCCATTGAAACCTTTCGCCCAGAAGGCGCTGGAGGCCGCGGCCGAGGCGGCGGGCGGGCGCCTGCCGCTGATCGCGGTGGGCGGCATCGCCGACGGCGCGGACGCCTATGCCCGCATCCGGGCGGGCGCCTCGGCGGTCCAGGTCTATTCGGCCCTGATCTATGAGGGACCGGGCATGGTCGGCCGGATCAAGCGCGATCTGGCGGCCCGTCTGCGCGCCGACGGCTTCGCCAGCATGGCCGAGGCGACCGCCTCCGGCCGTTGACGGAGCATTAGGTCTCCGTCGCCATGATGCAACCGAGGGGCGCCATCGCCCGTTCGGAACGCCGCATGACGCAGACCGACGCATCCCGGAACGGGTGGGCTTACGCCATCCGACAGCGGCACAAGATGCTGCCCCAACGGCTTGTCGTGGGGTTGGCCTGCGCCCTGTTGTTCAGCCCTATCCTGGGCCTGCCCATCTGCCTGGGCTGGCTGGCGGTCTATCTGCTGATGCAAGCGGCCGAGGCCGCCGCCTTCGCCCCCGTGACGCGCGGCCAGGTCTCCGCGCCCCAGGGCTGGCGCGGCGCCCTGGGCGATCTGGCGCTCACGGCCAACGCCGGGGTCTACGCCAGCATCGCCGTGCCGCTGTGGATCATGGGCGGTCTGCCCGGCGGCGTAGTCGCCACCACCCTTCTGGCGGCGGGCGCGATCAATTCGGTCATCGCCTCGGCCGGCAATATGCGGGTCTTCCTCTGGACGGTCGCGCCCCAGGTGGCGGTGCTGGCCTTGGCGCCGCTGTTCATGGCCCGCCTGGGGGTCGAGGGCCGCTTCATCCTGCCGGTCGCCATCGGCGTCGTGGCCTTCATCTTCTTCTGCCTGACGACCCGCAGCCGCCTTCACGCCGCCGGCGAAGCCGAAGCCCGCGCCCTGAAGGAAGCCGACGGCAAGCGCCGTCAGGCCGAGAGCGTCATGGCCGGCCGCAGCGCTCTTCTGGCCGCCGTCGCCCACGACCTGCGCACCCCGATCGGCGCCATCCTGACCGGCGCCCATGAACTGACGCGCGTCGCCGCCCCCTCGTCCGCAACCCGTCAGCAGACGGCCATGATCGAGGACGCCGGGCTGATGATGAAGGGGCTGCTGGACGACCTGCTGGACCACGCCCGCCTCGACGCCGGGCGCCTGAAGGTCGAGACGCGGAATTTCAACCTGCGCGACCTGCTCAACCACACCTTCCGCCTGTGGCAGGGCCCGGTCAGGGCCAAGGGCCTGCGCCTGCGCCTGGACGGCTCGCGTTATATGCCGGGCGTGGTTCAGGGCGACGCCATGCGCCTGCGCCAGGTGCTGAACAACCTGATCTCCAACGCCGTTAAATTCACCGATGCGGGCGTCATCACCATCCGGCTGCGCTCCTGGCGCGATGAGGCCGGGCTGCATGTCCTGCTGATCGACGTGGCCGATACCGGAGCGGGCATGACGGCCGGTCAGATGGACCGCCTCTTCACCCCGTTCGATCAGACCACCGACGGCGTCGCCGCACGCTACGGGGGCTCGGGGCTGGGCCTGGCGATCAGTCGTGATCTGGTCGAGCTGATGGGCGGCCGCCTGACGGTCCGCAGCCAGGCGGGCCAAGGCTCGACCTTCACCGTCGCCCTGACCCTGCCCGAAGGCGTGGAAGAGGCCGCCGCGCTCGCCTCCGACCTCGTCGCCGCTCCCCCTGTCCGCAGCCTGCCTGAACGGGCGCCCATGCCGCCGTCAGCCCCGACCTTGGCTCCAGCCCCGACGCCGCCCTCCGTCATGACTGAGACGGATGCACCGCGCGACGCAGAACGCCCCTTAAGAGTGCTGGTGGTCGACGACCACGCCATCAACCGCCGCGCCATTCAGGTGATCCTGCAAGCCTTCGACTGCGAGCTGACCATGGCCGAGGACGGCCTGGCCGCGCTGAAGGCCTGCGAATCCGGCGTCTTCGACGTCATCTTCATGGATGTGCGGATGCCGGAGCTCGACGGCCGCGAAACCACCCGCCGCCTGCGCTCGGGCCATGGGCCGAACGTCGCGACGCCCGTCATCGCCGTGACCGCCGACACCGCGCCCGAGGACATCGCCGCCTGCCTGGACGCGGGCATGAACCACTTCGTCGCCAAGCCGTTGACCCCGGCGGTGCTGTTGGCCGCCCTGAGCGAGGTGCTGGGCGCGGCCGACGAGGCGGACATCGACGCCCAGGCCGTCGCCTAAGTCGTCGCCTTCTCCAGCAACGCGTCCAGCAGCCGCTCGCCCCAATCCGGCGCCTTCTGCTCGCACTCCCACAGGGTCAGCACGCGCCAGCCCTGCGCCTGCAGCTCCGCCGTGACGCGGTCATCGCGCGCCCGGTTGCGGTCAATCTTGGCGATCCAGTAGTCGGCGTTGGAACGGGGCTGGCGCGCCCCGCGCGGGCAGTCATGGCCGTGCCAGAAACAGCCGTGGACGAACAGGGCGATGCGCCGCCCCTTCATCACCACATCAGGTCGGCCGGGCAGGCCGCAGCCGCCCAGCCGATAGCCGATCCCGGCGCCCCGCAGCAGGCGCCGGACCTTCATCTCGGGCGCGGTGTCGCGCCCCTTCACCCGGCGCATGACGGCGCTGCGTTTTTCCGGGGTGAAGACGTCGCCCATGGTTCAATAAGCGACGCGGGTCGTCACAGCTGGGCCAGCAGGTGCTCGGCCGAGGAGACCTTGAACTCGCCGCCCTGCTCGATGTTGAGCTGGTCGACCACGCCGTCCTTGACCAGCATGGAGTAGCGCTGCGAACGCTCGCCCATGCCGAAGCCCTTGGCGTCCAGCACCAGGCCCACCGCGCGGGTGAAGTCGCCGTTGCCGTCGGCCAGCATGACCACGTCGTCGGCGCCGTTCAGATCATTGGCCTTGGCCCAGGCGCCCATGACGAAGGCGTCGTTGACCGAGACGCAGGCGACCGTGTCCACGCCCTTGCCCGCCAGATCGGCGCGATGGTCGACATAGCCCGGCAGATGGCGCGCCGAACAGGTCGGGGTGAAGGCGCCCGGCACGGCGAACAGGGCGACCGTCTTGCCGCCGAACAGCTCGGCCGTCGTGACCGGCTTGGGGCCGTCGGGCGTCATGGTCGTCAGGGTGGCGTCGGGAATGCGGTCGCCGATCTGGATGGTCATGTCGGGGTCTCCGGGAGTTCGGCCCGGACGATCCAGGACGATGGGAGTCAGATAGAGACCCGTAAGGAGATCGCCAAGCGCGTGGGCCTTGAGAATGGCTTGCGCCCGCCATCGTCCGCCCCGATGATAGGGGCATGACCGCCTTCTCCTCCCTGACCGGGCGTCTTCTGGTGGCGATGCCGGGCATCGACGACGATCGCTTCCGCCACGCCGTCATCCTGATCTGCGCCCACGACGACGAGCACGCCCTGGGCCTGCGCCTGGACCAGCCCGCGCCGGGCGTCTCCCTGGCCGAGGTTCTGGAAAAGCTGGACACCCCCGTCGACGATGCCGCGCGCGACCGTTCGGTGCTGATCGGCGGCCCGGTCGAGCGCGAGCGCGGCTTCGTCCTGCACACCGCCGACTGGACCAGCGAGGACGCCAGCCTGACCTTCGGCGACGGCCTGGCCCTGACCGGCACCCGCGACGCCCTGGCCGCCATGGCCGACGCCGAGGACGGCCCCAGCCGCGCCATCCTGCTGCTGGGCTACGCCGGGTGGGGCGAGGGGCAGTTGGAGGAAGAGCTGAACGAGAACGTCTGGCTGACGACGGACGCCGATCCGGCCCTGATCTTCGACGCCGACTACGACACCAAATGGAGCCGCGCCCTGGCCGCGCTCGGCGTCGACGCCGCCCGCCTGTCCAGCCAGAGCGGCCGGGCCTGAAGGCGGTCGAACGCCCTCAGGCTCCGAGCATCTCGCTGACGAACTCATCAGTGTGACGGCGTTTGGCGGACAGGGCCGCGACGGCGATCCGTCGGTCCTTCACCACGACGACCTCGGCCTGCGATCCCCATGTCCCGCCGTTGTGGAAGGCGGCCTCTCCGCCCTTGTGCGGGGCCAGAAGCCAGCAATAGCCGATGGCGACCGCGCCCATCTGGGCCACAGGCGTCTGAGCCCTGAGCACGCCCTTCACGATCTCGTCCGGCCCCTCGCCCCAGGCGGCGCGCAGGAAACGCAGTTGATCCTCGACCGTGGAAGCCAGCATCCCCGCAGGCGCCATCTGATCGCGCAGATAGGGCACGGGGCGATCCCAGTCGTTGACGCTGATCGCCACCAGATCGGGCTCTTGCTCCGGCCGCAGGAAATCCGTGCGTCGGATTCCCAGCGGTCTGAGCAGGCGCTGATCCAGCAGATCGGCGAAGTCCATCCCCGCGGCGTGCGCCAGGGCGTCGCCCAGCAGGCTGACGCCCATGCTCGAATACCGAGACGCTTCGCCGACCCGCGCCTGTTTCACCGCCGCCATGAGCATGGCGCGATACTTCGCTGCATCCACGCCGCGCCACGGATCTTTCACCGACAGGGACAGGGCGGCTAGGCTTTCGCGCCAGAACAGGGGCTTCGGCGTATTCGGCAGTCCGCTGCGATGGCTGGCCAGCTCAACCAGGGTCGGCGGCCTGACCGGCCAGGGCAGAGCCTTGCCGAACAGATGATCCACCGGCGCCTCGGGATCGACGTCTCCCGCTTCGACCATGACGCCCAGCAAGGAGCCGGTGAAGACCTTGGTGACGGAGCCGATCTCGAACCGTCGGTCGATTTCATGATCGGGGAAGGCGGCGAAACAGAGCCTGGCCCCATCCTGTACGCCGACGGCGAGCGGCGCCGACGAGGCGCCTTTCAGCTTTTCAAAGCTGACATCAAGGCGCTCGTTCGTTTGAGACTCACCTTGTAAACGCATCGACTGTGCGCCCCTGAATGTAAGAACAAGAGGCGATCAATCAGTTCGACAGCAACAGGTTCAAGTTACAAATAACTTAGATAAAGCCTATCCGGCGTCACCTTTAACGCCCGAAGCAAATCTATTTTATACGAAGAGACGCGACACGGCCGCATCTTCTCACCTGCAGCTTGCTGAAGTCAGCCGGACCGCGCCTTGATCGGCGCCGCGCCGTCGGCGAGGGACTCGTTCAGATAGACCTCGGCCTCCTGGGCCGGCAGAGCGGGCGCATAGCCGAAGCCCTGGCCGTAATGGCAGCCGTCATCGAGCAGCAGTTGCGCCAGGGAGGCGTTCTCGACCCCCTCGGCCACCACTTCCAGCGCCAGGTCGCGACCCAGGTTGACGACGGATTTGACGATCTTGGCCGAGCCTTCGTCCTTGTCCATCGTCAGAACGAAGTAGCGATCGATCTTCAACGTGTCGAACGGCAGCTTGGCCAGGTAGGACAGGGACGAGAACCCCGTGCCGAAATCGTCCAGCGCCAGACTGGCCCCCGCCTCGCGCAGGGCCTTCAGCACCTCGGCGGCGCGCGCGGTGTCGCGCATGATGTCGCCCTCGGTGACTTCCAGCTTCAGGGCGCCGCGCGGCAGGCCCGCCTCCTTGATGATGCGGGCCACGTCCTCGACCAGATGGGCGCGCTCGATCTCGCCCACCGACAGGTTGACGCTGCAGAACAGCCGCCCGGCGCCGGGGTGGCGCTGCAGCCACTCGGCCAGCTGACGCGCCGCCTCGGTCATCATCAGCAGGCCCAGTTCGTTCATCAGACCCATTTCATCGGCCAGGGTCAGGAACTCGTCCGGCGGCACCAGGCCGCGCCGGGGGTGGCGCCAGCGCGCCAGGGCCTCGAAGCCCGCCACGGCGCCGCTGTTCAGATTGACGATCGGCTGGAAGAAGGGCTCGATCTCGCCGCGCACGAAGGCGTTGCGCAGGTCCGCCTCAAGCGCCAGGCGCGACAGGCTGTCGGTCTCCAGCGCTCGGCCATAGGCCGCCGCGCCGCCGCGCCCGGCCTGCTTGGCCTGTTCCACCGCCAGTTCGACCCGGCGCAGAAGCTCGGCGGCGTCCGGCGCGTCCGGTCCGCCCTCGGCCGTCACGGCGCCGATGGACAGGGTCGGATAGATGTCGAAGCCCGCCAACCGCAGAGGCTGCTCCAGCGCCTCGCGCAGGCGCTCGCTGCCGCTGGCCCCGCTGCCGCCGCGCCGCACCAGGACCGCGAATTCGTCCTCGCCGATGCGGGCCGGGGCGCAATCCTCGGAAAAGGCCGCCGACAGACGCGACCCCAGGGCCGACAGCACCAGATCGGCGCGCTCATGACCCAGGGCCTCGTTGAGGCGACGCAGCCGGTCCAGGTCGGCCACCACCATCTCATAGTCGCCGGCCGCCGCCAGGGTCTCGGCCACGCGGACCAGGAAGGTGCGTCGATCCAGCAGGCCCGTCAGCGCGTCGCGATCAGCGCCCGCGAACTTGGTTTCAAGCGCGACGATGCCCGCCGCGCGCAAGCCGTCCTCAAGCCAGACTCCGCGCCACAGGCAGGTCTCGCAACCGCGCATCCGCAGGCGCACGGCGATCTCCGTCCCCTCGGCCTGAGGCTTGAGCAGACGATCGGCCAGGGCGCGGTCCTGAGGCATGGCCAGGGCGGTGAAGGCCGCGCCCGAGCATTGCGGCGCCAGCGGCCCCAGACCCAGCGGCCGGGTGGCCCCCGTAAAGCGGATCTGATCCTCGGCGGGCGTCCAGATCCATAGGGCGGCGTCGGCCGCGGCGAGGGCTTCGATCGCCGTGGTCGGATCCCACGTCAGGGCTCTGGATCGTGTGCTCAAGACGGGTCCGATACTCTGACTGAAGGGGCGACGCCGACGGCGAACTCATCACGCAGAACGCCAAACAGCAGATGGTCTGCCCACCGGCCGTTAATTTTCAAATAAGCACGGGCCACGCCTTCCTGCCGAAAGCCCGACTTTTCCAGAACGCGGCGCGAGGCGTGGTTGGTCGGCACGCAGGCGGCCTCGACCCGATGCAGTCCCAGAGCGCTGAAGGCGTGGCCCAACATGGCTCGCGCCGCCGCCGTGCCGACGCCCTGTCCGGCATAGGGGCGGCCGATCCAGTAGCCCAGGGTGCCCGTCTCGGCCACGCCGCGCCGGATGTTGGACAGGGTGATCGCGCCCAGCAGCGCTTCGTCGGCTTGATCGAACACGAACAGGGGCCAGGCAGTGCCCTGCTCCATCTCCCGCGCATAGACGCCCAGGCGGCGGCGATAGGCGGCGCGGGTCAGATCGTCCTCGGCCCAGGCCGGCTCCCACGGCTGCAGATAGTCGCGCGACTCCTCACGCAGGGAGGCCCACGCCACATAGTCCGCAGGACGCGGCGGGCGCAGCAGAACCCCCTGCCCGTTCAGGACCGGTCCGGTCGCCTCGGCCATCCAATCGAACAGAGCCATGGGGCAGACGATAGCGCGAAGGGATCTCGGCGTCAGCAGGCCGCGATCAGCCCGCCGCCATCCGCTGGCGGAAGACGCGCCCCGCCCCGCCCGCCGCCTTGGGCCCCAGAACCGCCGTCGCCGCCAGTCCCTGGCTCGTCATGGCCTGGCCCACCGCGCGCAGATCCTGCGCCGTCTGGGCCTCGATGCGGGCGGCGCTCTCTTCCGACGAGACGGGCGCGCCGAACGCCAGGGTCTGCCCCGCCAGACGGCCCGAGCGGCTGGCCGGGCTTTCGTCGGCCATCCACAGGCTGGCGTTCAGCACCGCCTTGGCGCGCGCCAGTTCCGCCTCCGTCGGCCCCTTGTCGGCCAGGTCGAGGATTTCGGCGGCGCACAGTTCGGCCAGCTCCAGCGACCGCTCGGCCGCCGCCCCGGCGTAGACGCCCAGCACGCCCAGTTCGTCATAGGTCTCGTGATAGGCGTCGATGGCGTAGGCCAGGCCCCGATCCTCGCGCGCGCTCTGAAACAGGCGCGAGGCCATGCCCCCGCCCAGGATTTCGGTGAACAGGCGCAGGGCGGGCTGGCGCGGATCGCGCACGCCCAGGCTCGGCAGCTGGAAGACCAGATTGGCCTGTTCGATCTTGCGCGCCAACTTCGCCTCGCCGCCGGTGAAGACGGCCGGCTCCGTCGGTTCATGCGGTGCGGCGACCGCCTGGCCGAACCAGGCCTCGGCCAGGGTCAGCAGTTCGGGCTCATCGACCGCGCCGGACACCGACACCACCATGTGATCAGGCGAATAGAGGCGCGCGCGCCAGTCGGCCACGGCCGCCCGGTCGGCAGGCGCCAGGCTGGCGATCGAGCCCAGGATCGGCCGCCCCAGGGCCTGGCCGGCGAAGGCCTGGGTCTGGGCCATCTCGAACACATGATCGTCGGGCGTGTCGAAGGCCTCGGCGATCTCCTGCGCCACCACGTCCTTCTCGCGCTCGATCTCCTCGGACGACAGGGTCGGGCGGAACACCAGGTCGGACAGCACCTGCATGGCCAGCGGCAGGCTGCCCTTCAGGGCGCGCACATCGAAGCTCGTGCGCTCATAGCCGGTGGCGGCGTTGATCGAGCCGCCCTCTGCCTCGATGCGCTCGACGATCTCGCGCGCGCCCATGTCGCCCGCGCCCTTGAAGACCAGATGCTCCAGCAGGTGCGACCAGCCGGAACGCGCTTCGTCCTCCATGCGGGCGCCGCCGTTGACGGCCACGGTCACGGCGATGGTGCGCAGGCCAGGCATGGGGTCGCACACGACGCGCACGCCGTTGGACAGGGTGTGAAGACGAGCAGTCAGGTCAGCGATCCTTGGAAGGCGTGGGGCGATAGCGGCGCAGCAGCAGGGCCGCATAGAAGACGACCAGGGTGATCGCCAGGCCGAACCAGGTCAGGGCGTAGCCCAGGTGGTTGTTGCTGAAGGCGGCGGGCGGCGCCACCGGCCGCAACGCCGTCAGTTCAGGATTGGCCGAGGTGGTGGCATAGACGGTGTAGGACGACACCGCCCCCGTCACGCCCAGTGCCTGAGCCATCGCCGCCCGGTCGCGACCATAGAAGAGCTTGCCCGAGGGCGGCGGGGTCATGGCGTTGGGAGCGGGCGCCTGGCGCACCACGCCCGCGATGACGACCGGCATGGCGGCCTCAGCCTGCACGGCCGGACGCTCGACGGTCTCGGCGGGCAAGAAGCCGCGGTCGACCAGCACCGTCCCGCGCCCCTCGACCGGACAGGCCGAAATCAGCCGCACCCCGGCGTCGCCGTCCTCGATGGTCTGAAGCTCGACGAAGGGCGCCGCGTTCAGGCCGCGGCAGGTCACGACCACCTGGCGGAACTCGGGATCCTCCAGCGCCAGGGCTTCGGCCAGGGGAAGCGGCGCCTGGGCCGCAGCGGCTTCGGCCTTATCGATGAGGTCCAGCTTCCACTGCAGCCGCTGCACCTGCCATACGCCCAGCGCCAGCAGGGCGCCCAACAGCAGGACGGCGATCACGGTCAGGATGATGGGAAAGCGAGGCCGGGCGGCGACGGTCATCGGGTCTCTCGGTGGGAATTGGCGCCGCGCTGGCGCAGCATCTGCAGGGCCGTCATCAGCCCTTTGCCCGGCCGCATCAAGGCCACAGCCAGAACCGCGACCAACGGCAGCCAGATGATCAGGTGCAGCCAGATCGGCGGGCTCCAGGCGATCTCGACGGCCAGGGCCGAGAAGCCGACCAGAAAACCCGCGATCTGCATGATGAAGGTGGCCGCGCCGTCGCCCGTCTCGACCGCGCCCAGGTCATAGCCGCAAGCCTCGCAAACGGCGCGGCGCTTCAGGAAGCCCTGGAACAGAGGCCCGCGCCCGCAGGCCGGACAGCGCCCCATCAGACCCGCGCGAACAGCGGGCCAGACAAGCAAATCGGCGCGGGGCTTGAGGCCCCGCGCCGACGAAAGCTCGACTTGTCCGTCGCGTTCGATCAACCGAAGACGACGTACATGAAGACGAAGAGGAACAGCCACACCACGTCGACGAAGTGCCAGTACCAGGCGGCGGCTTCGAGACCGAAGTGCTTCTGCGGGGTCATCTGACCGGCGTAGAGACGCAGCAGGCAGACGGCCAGGAAGATGGTGCCGACCAGGACGTGGAAGCCGTGGAAGCCCGTCGTCATGAAGAAGATGGAGCCGTACAGCTTCGACTGGGCGGCTTCTTCGCTGAAGAACAGGTGGCCGTGCAGGATGTGGTAATATTCATAGGCCTGAACGCCGGTGAACAGCACGCCCAGCAGGACGGTGATCAGCAGACCCAGCTTGGCGCCCTTGCGGTCGCCGCCGATCAGGGCGTAGTGCGCCCAGGTCAGGGTCGTGCCCGACAGCAGCAGGATGACCGTGTTCATGAGCGGCAGGCTCCACGGATCCAGCAGCTCGACGCCCTTGGGCGGCCAGGTCTGCCAGGCGGTCGCCGTGTCGGCCCAGTTGCCGACTTCCGGGATGATCGTGCGCGCTTCGTTGAAGATCGCCATGTCGAAGAACATCCAGAAGAAGGAGACGAAGAACATCACCTCCGACGCGATGAACAGCACCATGCCGTAGCGCAGGCCGATGCCGACGACCGGGGTGTGGTCGCCCTTCTTGGATTCCTTGATAACGTCGGCCCACCAGCCGTACATCGTGAACAGCACGCCCGCGAGGCCGGCGAAGAACAGCCACTTGGTGCCTTCCGGCAGACCGAACAGGCCCTTCATCCACATCACGGCGCCCACGAACATGATGCAGGCGGAGAAGGAGGCGATCAGCGGCCAGGGGCTCGGATCGACCAGATGGTAGTCGTGTTGCGGTTTCGCGTGAGCGTCAGCCATTCCCAAGGTCTCTGAATTAAGGCGAGAGTCGTTTGAAGAGGGCTATAGCCCCCGCTCTCCGGCTTTGCCAACAGCAGAGTCGTTCGCAACGGCCTGCTGAAAGCCTTTGGTTGGAAAGAAGGTGTAGCTGAGGGTGATTTCGCGCACCCCCTTCACCTCGGCGTCGGTCGCCATCTCGGGCGCGACGAAATACTGCATCGGGAAGGAGACGGTCGCGCCCGGCGCGATCTCCTGCCCCTCGAAGCAGAAGCACTGAAGCTTCTGGAAGTACGGACCGGCCCGCTCGGGCACCACATTGTAGGCCGCCGTGGCGTGGATCGTCTGGTTCGAGGTGTTGGTCACCTCGAAATAGGCCATGCCCGTCTCGCCGATGCGGACCTTCTGACTGAACTGCTCGGCCTTGAAGGTCATCGGCAGGTCGCGGACGTTGGTGTCGAAACGGATCAGGACTTCCTGATCCAGGATCTCGGTCGGCGCCGCCTCGGCCTTCATGGTCGTGCCGTCGAAGCCCGTGACCTGGCAGAACAGCCGGTACAGCGGCACGGCGGCGAAGGCCGCGCCCGTCATGAAAATGACCAAGGCTGCGCACAGCAGCGCGACCGAATTCTTGTTCTTCACGGCCCTCAAGGCTCCTGGGTTGCGGGCGCGGGAACGGGTGCGTCCGGCTGGACCGGCGCCGGCAGGGCCGGATCGGCCCTCTCCAGCGTGGCCAGGGCCGCCGCCTCGGCTTCATGTCGCGCCTGGTTGTTGGCGTGCATGCGCGACACCGTCACGGTGTAGACCAGGGCGATGAAGGCCAGCAGGCCCAGGGCGATGGCCACGTTGCGACGCTTGCGCGCACGAACCTGTTCATCGTTCAGCTTCAGGTACTGGAGGTTGGACATGGGATTCAGACTCCGACGCCCGACAGATGCTCGACCAACAGGGCCGAGAACAACGCCATCAGGTACAAGATCGAAAAGGCGAACAGGTTGCGGGCCGGTTTGGCCTCGGCCCGGACGTCATACAATGCGGCCTCTCGCCCCACGGCCTCGGCCTTGTCGGGTTGATCGCCGGCGCGCGAGCGCCACAGGCGGAAGGCCAGGGCCAGGAAGCCCAAGCCGCCCGCGACCGAGACCACCAGATAGATGGGGCCGCCCAGGCCGGTGAAGGCGGGCGCGATCGCCACGGGCACGAAGGCCAGGCTGTAGAGCATGATCTGCAGGCGGGTGGACTTGGCTCCGCGCGCCACCGGCATCATCGGAATGCCCGCCTTGGCGTAGTCGCCGGCCGAATAGAGGGTCAGGGCCCAGGTGTGCGGCGGCGTCCACATGAAGATGATCAGGAACAGCAGCCAGGCCTGCCACGGCGCGTCGCCCGTCACCGCCGCCCAGCCGATCACGGGCGGCAAGGCCCCGGCCGCGCCGCCGATGACGATATTCTGAGGCGTGCGGCGCTTCAGCACCAGCGTGTAGAGCCAGGCGTAGTAGACGATGGTCAGGGCCAGCAGGCCGCCCGCCAGCCAGTTGGTCGTCATGCCCAGCAGCATGACCGAGAAGATCGACAGCACCATGCCGAAGGCGATGGCGTCGTTCTTGCGCACGCGTCCGGCCGCGACCGGGCGTCCACGCGTGCGACGCATCAGGGCGTCGGTCTCGCCCTCGACCGCCATGTTCAGCGCGCCCGCCGCCCCGGCGCCGATGGCGATGCACAGAACGGCGATGACGGCGTTGACCCAGCTCAGCTGTCCCGGCGCCACGACCAGGCCCGTCACCGCTGTGAACACCACAAGCGACATGACGCGCGGTTTCAACAACTGGAAGAAGTCTTCCGGCTGGGCCGTGGTGACGAGGGGCGTTTCTTGGGCGGGGCGTTCGATCATGGTCATAAAGCGCGAAGGCCGCCCTTCCGGTTACGGAAGGGCGGCCTCTCCGAGTCTATCCGATACGGATCAGTGGTTGTCCGCCTTGACCACCGGCAGTTCGTTGAACTGGTGGTGCGGCGGCGGCGAGGACAGGGTCCACTCCAGCGTGGTGGCGCCTTCGCCCCACGGGTTGGCCTCGGCCTTGCGGCGACGGATGGCGGATTCCACCAGCAGCACCAGGAACACGCCCACGCCGATGATGGTGATCAGATAACCGACCGACGAGACGTGGTTCCAGTAGGTGAAGGCTTCCGGATAGTCGACGTAGCGACGCGGCATGCCCTGCAGACCCAGGAAGTGCTGCGGGAAGAACACCAGGTTCACGCCCACGAACATGATCCAGAAGTGAGCCTGAGCCAGGAACTCGTTGTACTTCACCCCGAACATCTTCTCGTACCAGTAGTAGAAGGCCGCGAAGATCGAGAAGATGGCGCCCAGCGACAGCACGTAGTGGAAGTGCGCCACGACGTAGTAGGTGTCGTGCAGGCTGTAGTCGATGCCGGCGTTCGACAGGACCACGCCGGTCACGCCGCCGACGGTGAACAGGAAGATGAAGCCCATCGCCCACAGCATGGGCGCCTTGAAGGTGATGGAGCCGCCCCACATGGTGGCGATCCAGCTGAAGATCTTCACGCCCGTGGGCACGGCGATGATCATGGTCGCGGCCACGAAGTAAGCGCGCAGGTTCACGCTCATGCCGACCGTATACATGTGGTGCGCCCACACGATGAAGCCGATGAAGCCGATGGCGACCATGGCGTAGGCCATCGCGAGGTAGCCGAAGATCGGCTTCTTCGAGAAGGTCGAGACGATGTGCGAGATCATGCCGAAGCCCGGCAGGATCATGATGTACACTTCGGGGTGACCGAAGAACCAGAACAGGTGCTGGTACATCACCGGGTCGCCGCCGCCGGCCGGATCGAAGAACGACGTGCCGAAGTTACGGTCGGTCAGCAGCATGGTGATGGCGCCCGCCAGAACCGGCAGCGACAGCAGCAGCAGGAAGGCCGTGATCAGCACGCCCCAGGCGAACAGCGGCATGCGGTGCAGGGTCATGCCCGGCGCGCGCATGTTGAAGATGGTGGTGATGAAGTTGATCGCGCCCAGGATCGACGAGGCGCCCGCGACGTGCAGCGAGAAGATCGCCAGGTCGAACGACGGCCCCGTGTGGCCCATGGTCGACAGCGGCGGATAGGAGGTCCACCCCCCGCCGAAGCCGCGGCCCGGCCCGCCGTCGACGAACATCGACAGCACCAGCAACACGAAGGCGAAGAAGATCAGCCAGAACGAGATGTTGTTCAGGCGCGGGAAGGCCATGTCCGGCGCCCCGATCATGATCGGGATGAAGTAGTTGCCGAAGCCGCCCATCGTCGCCGGCATGACGACGAAGAACACCATGATCAGGGCGTGGGCCGTGACCGTGACGTTGTAGCCGTGCTTGGACGCCTCGACGATCCCCAGTTGCTGGATGATCGTGCCTTCCTTGAACAGTTGGATGCCCGGCTCGGCCAGTTCCCAGCGGATCAGGCCCGACAGGGCGCCGCCGACAAGGCCGGTGAAGATGGCGAACACCAGGTACAGAATCCCGATGTCCTTGTGGTTGGTCGACAGGAACCAGCGGGTGAAGAAGCCCGGCTTATGGTCGTGTGAATCGTGAACAGCAGCGGTGGCCATGGGTCTGGGCTCTCGCGTCTCTCTTACTGAGCGGCCGGCGCGGCGGGCGCGGCGGCGGTTGCGGGGGCCGCAGGCGCGGCGTCGGTCGGGGCGGCGGCGCCGGCGGCCGGAGCGGCGGGCGCAGCCGCAGCAGCGGCGGCCGCTGCGTCATCGGCGGCCTTGGTCATGGAGCCGCCCTTGGAGGCGACCCAGGCGGCGAAGGCTTCCTTGCTCACCACCTTGACGTGGATCGGCATAAAGGCGTGGTCGACGCCGCACAGCTCGGAGCACTGGCCGTAGTAGTCGCCTTCCTTTTCGGCGCGGAACCAGGTCTCGTTCATGCGGCCCGGAACGGCGTCCACCTTGATGGCGAAGGCCGGCACGGCGACGGCGTGGATCACGTCCGAAGCGGTGATCAGCAGGCGCACGTTCTGACCGACCGGAACCACCATCGGCTCATCGGCGGCCAGACGATACAGATGCTTGGGCGCCTTATCTTCCGGCAGCATGTTCGAGATGTACTCGGCCACGCCCTGGTCCGGATATTCATAGCCCCAGTTCCACTGGTTGCCGGTGATCTTCACCGTGACGTCCGAGTCCGGATAATCGTGATAGGCGAACAGCAGGCGGAACGAGAACAGGGAGATGCCGACCAGGATCAGCACCGGCACCACGGTCCAGATGACCTCGATGACCGTGTTGTGGCTCCACTTGGCCGGGGTCGGGTTGGCGCGCTTGTTGTAGCGGATCGCGATCCACACCAGCAGCGCCAGCACCAGGACGCAGATCACGGTGATGACCGGCATCAGCACGACGTTGTGGAAGAAGTGAGCCTCGTGCGCCAGCGGCGCGGCGGCCGTCTGCAGGCCCAGGCCCGCCGGAACCGGCTGCCCCAAAAGATCCTGCGCCATCGCCGGCGCAGCGAAAATGGCGGCAAGGGCGGTCGCGGCGATACCGCCCCCCAACCGCGCCATGGCTCGCATGCCCATCCCCATTCGAGAAGTCCTCATAAACCGTTCTGCAGCAGACGTTTGCGAGCAATTCGCAAGCGTCGCCGGGCCCAGACGGACCTCGGCGTGTCATGGCCGGTCCTTATCGGCTCGAACCGCCCTTGCCAAGCGATCAAGCGCACCTATGGCGCCCTCTCGACAAAATGCGGTCGATTAAATCGCTGTCATGTTTGAACAGCTACCTTGCACGACAAGATACCTTGCGATACCCCTTGAATATCCGAAGAGCGGACGCCCAAGAGGGATCGAATGCCCGACACCATCGACATTCAACTGAAGAAAGGCGTGCTGGGGCTCTGCGTCCTGGCGCTGCTCGCCCGACGCGACAGCTACGCCTATGAGATCGCCAGCCGCCTGTCCGACGCCATCGGCATGGGAGAAGGCACCATCTACCCGCTGATGCGGCGGATGCAGACCGACGGCCTGGTGGAGACCTATCTGGTCGAATCATCCAGCGGCCCGTCCCGCAAATACTATCGCCTGACCGCCGCGGGCCGCCGCGCCCTGGACGGCCAGACCGGCGAGTGGCGAGCCTTCGCCCGCGCCGTCGAAGCCCTGATCGCCGGCGATGACGACGAAAGCGTCATTGTCGCGGAAGCTCCAGCGGAGACCCCCGCCTTGCTCGATCAGAGCGCCCGAACCGAATCGACCGCCCAAGCTGACAGGGGAGAGGACAAATGAACCGCGCGGAATTCCTGGCGCGACTGCGACGCGGCCTGGTGGGCCTGCCCGCCGCCACCGCCAATGAGATCGTGGCCGACTACGAAGCCCACTTCGCCGACGGCGCCGCCGCCGGCCGCAGCGAGGCCGAGGTGGCCGAGGCCCTGGGCGACCCGGATCGCCTGTCCCGCGAGCTGAAGGCCGAGGCCGGCGCCCAGCGCTGGCGTCAGGAGCCGTCGGCCTCATCCGCCGCCGGGGCCGTGTTCGGCATCCTGGGCCTGGGGGCGATCGACATCCTGATCCTGCTGCCCATCGCCCTGCCCGTCTTCGGCACGGTGCTGTCCCTGCTGCTGGGCGGGGTCGGCGTCTTCATCGCCGGCGGCTTCGTCATGGTGGCGGGCGCCTTCATGGGTCTGCCGGGCGGGGCGCTGGCCGCCGCGCTGCTGGGCGTCGGCCTGATGGGTCTGGGCATCTTCATGGTCGGAACCATGGCGCTGCTGACCAAGTGGCTGATCGACGCCACCGTCTGGTACGCCCGCCTGCACTACCGCGTCATCAAACCCGCCCTGGAACCCCAGGCCTAAAGCCAGAGAGAGGAGAACACAGTCATGATCCGCAATCTGCTCATCATCTCCGGCGCGGGCCTGATCCTGGCCATCGTCGGCATCGGCGGCGCCTTCGCCGTGGGAGGCCGCGACCTGGCCCGCCACGACTGGACCTGGGTCATCACCGACGACGAGGCCGGCGACAGCGGCTTCACCGTCGAACGCGGCCAGGTCTCGCCCGACACGACCCGCACCATCGAATGGGCCGGCGGCGACCGCCTGGCGATCAACATCCCCGCCGACGTGGTCTACGACCAGCAGGCCGATACGCCGGGCATCACCGTCTCGGGCGCCCAGAGCGTGGTCGAGCGTGTCCGCTTCTCCAACGGCCGCCTGACGCTGGACGAGGCCCCGCGCGGCGATCGCAGCTATGTCCGCTGGACCCGCACCGGCATTCGCGGCTGGAGCGAGACCGACGCCCTGAAGATCATCATCAAGGCCCCCTCGGTGAAGACCTTCGACCTGTCGGGCCCGACCGAGCTGAAGATCCGCGGCTATGACCAGCCGTCGCTGGACCTGACGCTGACCGGCTCGTCCGACGTGCGGGTCCAGGGCCGGACCGACGCTGTGACGGTCGATGTCTCAGGCGCCGGCGACGCCCGCATGGACGAGCTGATCGTCGACGACGCCAAGGTCCGCGTCAGCGGCTCGGGCGAGGTCCGCGTCGGCCCCAGCGGCAAGGCCGAGGTCGACGTCTCGGGCAGCGGCGAGGTCCGCCTGACCCGCCGCCCCGCCGAACTGCGCCAGTCGGTCAGCGGCTCCGGCGAGGTGACGGAGGACTGACAAGTGCTCCCCCTCTCCCGGCGGGAGAGGGCTTGAGCCTCCAAGAGCCGAAGGCGATTGGAGCAGGCGAAAGGGTGAGGGGCTTGTCCCGGCCGTCGGCGTCAGCCGTCGCGCGACCTCATTAACCGCGAACCCTCACCCTTTCGCGCAAGAACGATCGCTACGCTCTCGTGCGCTCAAGCCCTCTCCCAACAGGAGAGGGTTTTTGCTGCCCCCGTGACGCCGCGCTCCTCAGCCCCTATCTAGCGTCCATGAGCACCGTCGCCTCCCCTTCCCCCATCCTCGACGCCGCGGGCGTAGCCCCGGACGAGGCCCTGTCGATCCTGCAGACCGCCCTGGCGGGCGCCGACGACGGGGAGCTGTTCCTCGAAAAAACCGAGAGCGAATCCCTGGTCTTCGACGACGGGCGGCTGAAGGGCGCCTCCTATGACGCCGTCGAGGGCTTCGGCCTGCGCGTCGTGGCGGGCGAGACGGCCGGTTACGCCCACGCCAATGAAATCTCCGCCGCCGCCATCCGCCGCGCCGCCGACAGCGCCGCCCTGGCCAAGCGCGGCTATAACGGAACCGCCGCCGAGGCGCCGCGCGACACCAACCAGCGCCTCTATGATCCGGTCGATCCGCTGCTGGCCCCGGCCTTCTCGGACAAGATCGCCCTGCTGGCCGAGATCGACGCCTGGGCCCGCGCCCGCGATCCGCGCGTGGTGCAGGTCTCGGCCTCCCTGGTCGGCGAGCGACGCGCCATCGACATCCTGCGCGGCGACGGACGGCTGCTCAGCGACCTGCGCCCGCTGGTGCGGCTGAACGTCTCCGTCACCGTCGAGAAGGACGGCCGTCGCGAGAGCGCCTCGTCCGGCGCGGGCGGCCGCGCGGGCTTTGAGCAATGGGTCGCCCCCGAACGCTGGCAGGCCCAGGTGGACGAGGCCCTGCGTCAGGCCCTGGTCAATCTGGACGCCGTCGACTGCCCGGCGGGCGAGATGGACGTGGTGCTGGGCGCGGGCTGGCCCGGCGTCCTGCTGCACGAAGCGGTCGGCCACGGCTTCGAGGGCGACTTCCACCGCAAGGGCTCGTCGGTCTTCACCGGCATGATGGGCAAGCGCGTCGCCGCGCCGGGCGTGACGGTCGTGGACGACGGCTCCATCGCCGGGCGTCGCGGCTCCCTGTCGTTCGACGACGAAGGCACCCCGACCTCGCGCACCGTGCTGATCGAGGACGGGATCATGGTCGGCCTGATGCACGACCGGCTGTCGGCGCGTCAGCTGGGCGCCAACGCCACCGGCAACGGCCGCCGCCAGTCCTTCGCCCATACGCCCATGCCGCGCATGACCAACACCTTCATGGAAGGCGGCAAGGATTCGCAGGCGGACATGATCGCCAGCACCAAGCGCGGCCTCTACGCCGCCAACTTCGGCGGCGGCCAGGTGGACATCACCAACGGCAAGTTCGTCTTCCAGTGCACCGAGGCCTATCTGATCGAGGACGGGAAGATCACCGCGCCTGTGCGCGGCGCCACCCTGATCGGCGACGGCGCCACGGCCCTGACCCAGATCCAGATGATCGGCGACGACTTCGCCTTCGACCCCGGCGTCGGCACCTGCGGCAAGGCCGGTCAGGGCGTCCCCGTCGGCATCGGCCAACCCAGTCTCAAGATCGGCGGCCTGACGGTCGGCGGCACGGCGGTCTAGAGCGCGGCCGCCCGCACCGCCACAGCCTCAGCGGCGCGATCCAGATCGCTCTCAGCGCCGCCGTCCATCGTGATCTCGTCCAGATCGCGCGCCCCCGCAGACGCGCGGCGATAGGCCGGGTCGTAGTGCTCGCGCATCAGGGCCGTCGCCAGGGCGCGCAGATCGCCCGCCTGGGACAGGGCGCGCCACTGCGCGATCCGCTCTCGGCTGTGGTGGCTGGGCATCCGCGCCAGCAGGGCGGCGCGCACGGCCGCATCCTCGGTCGCCGCCTGATAGTCGCGCAGCACCCGCTCGACCCGCGCCTCGAACGGGGCGGACAGGCGCAAGGCGGGCGCCGCCTTCATCGCCGCCCACAGCACGGGCGGCACGGTCAGGCGGCCGATGCGGCTGGCCTCGGCCTCGACCACCACGGGACGGCTCAGGTCGAGGGCGGAAAGCGCCGCATAGAGACGGCTCTCAAACAGCTTCTGCGACGGCTGCTCCGTCTCGGTGCGCCCGAACAGGGAGCCGCGATGCGCCGCCAGCCCTTCCAGATCCAGGCTCTGGACGCCGTAATCCGCCAGGCGCGCCAGCACCTCGGTCTTGCCGCTGCCGGTCAGGCCGTCCAGCAGGACCAGCTTCAGCGTCGGGGCCGTCTCCAGGTCATGCAGGGCGGCGGCCACCGTCCGGCGCCAGCTCTGATAGCCGCCCTCCAGCCGCGTGACGGGCCAGCCGACCTGCTCCATCACCGTGGTCATGGCCGTCGAGCGCTGTCCGCCGCGCCAGCAATAGACCAGGGGCTGAAACCCGCCGTCGCGGTCGCCCAGCGCCCCGTCCAGATGCGCGGCGATGTTGCGCGCCACCAGGGCCGCGCCCAGGCGGCGGGCGAGGAATTTCGACGTCTGAACGTAAAGCGTCCCCACCTCGGCCCGCTGGGCGTCGTCCAACACCGGCAGGTTGATCGCGCCGGGCAGGTGGTCCTCGGCGAATTCGCCGGGGCTGCGCACGTCGATGACGGCGTCGTAGCGGGCGAGCGCCCCCAGCGACACGTCCGCCGTCAGCCGCGCCATCAGCCGCCCGCCTTCACGACCACGGAAGGCGCACCCTCGCGCACCCGGCCGACGCGGCGCGCCGAGGCGAAGCCCATGCCCTGAACCAGCGCCATCACGCCTTGCACCGCCTCGGGCGCGACGGCGATCAGCAGGCCGCCCGAGGTCTGGGGATCAGTCAGCAGGTCGCGCCGCCATTCCGGCAGTTCGGCGTCCAGCGTCACCGCCCCGCCATAGGCCGCCCAGTTGCGCACCGAGGCGCCGGTCCGCACCCCGGTCTGAGCCAGGGCGGGCGACCCGTCCAGAAACACAGGCGCGTCGGCGTCGATCTCGACCGTCAGGCCCGCGCCGCGCGCCATCTCCAGCGCATGGCCCAGCAGGCCGAAGCCGGTCACGTCCGTCACCGCATGGACGCCGTCCATCGCCGCCAGCTTCGGCCCCGGCGTGTTGAGCTTGGTGGTCGAACCGATCAGGGCCTCATAGCCGCCCGCCTCCAGCCGCCCCTGCTTATAGGCGGCGCTCAGCACGCCGACGCCTAGCGCCTTGGTCAGGATCAGCACGTCGCCCGCCCGCGCGCCGCGATTGGTCAACACCCGATCGGGATGCGTCAGGCCCAAGGCGACCAGGCCGTAGATCGGCTCCAGGCTGTCGATCGAATGGCCGCCCGCCACGGGAACGCCCGCCTCGGCGCAGACGGACGCCCCGCCTTCCAGCACCCGGCCGATGGTCTGGGGCGACAGCTTGCCGACCGGCATGCCGACGATGGCCAGGGCGAAGATCGGCGTCGCCCCCATGGCGTAGACGTCCGACAGGGCGTTGGCCGCCGCGATCCGGCCGAAGTCGAACGGGTCGTCCACCATCGGCATGAAGAAGTCGGTCGTGGCCACCAGGGCCTGCTGGTCGTTCAACCGCCAGACCGCCGCGTCGTCCGAAGTCTCGGTCCCCACCATCAGATCGGCGAAGGCCGCCGTGCGCGGCGTCGAGGCCAGGATGGACTGCAGCACGTCAGGCGCGATCTTGCAGCCGCAGCCGCCGCCATGGGCCAAGGAAGTGAGTCTGGGTTCGATGTCGCTCATGCCCCCGGCGTCGGCCTTCGGAGGCCGGGCGTCAACCGCCTTCGTGCGTGGAGGACACGCGCCATTCGGGACCGCTGACCTCCAGTCCCCTTGCCGCCGCCTGATCCAGCAGACCGCCAGCTTCCGCCGCGACGCTGATCGGCATGACCATCAGGGTGGTTCGGGCGGCCGTCAGGGCGTCGGCCAGCGCCTCGCTCCACTGCGTGCGGCCGTTCCGGCGCAGATCGCTATCGGCGAACATGGCGCAATGGTCGACCGCCTGTTCCAACGGACTGGCCATGACCGCACGAACGTCCTGCCTGGCCCAGCTCGCGCCCCTCTGAGCCATGCCGTCCTTTCCCGCCTCGGTCGCGCGAATGGCGGCCGAGAGACAGGCGATCTGGTTGTCGTCCGGCACGGCGACGGCCTCGTCGACATGGCGAGCGTCCAGGTCTCCAACGTGAACCGTCGATTTCTTCGCCTTACGCGCCATGGAGCGGACCGTCGTCAGCACGCCGCGCCCCGCACCGCGCTCATAGGCCAGCCGGTCGTCCAGCAGATCGCGCGCAACGGCCACCAGCCCCCGGTCGGCGTAGTTCTGGCGATAGCGGGCGCCCAGGGCCTCCAGCCGAGCCAGTTGATCGGCTTCAAGATAATCCGCTGTCGTCGCGCCATCCGGCAGACGGGCGCGGGCGCGGCGCATGCGCATGTAATCCCCCAGGCTCATCGTCGCCGTCTGGGACATGACGATGGCGTCCGCCTGTAACACCGCCGCCTCCAGCGCCTCGGGCCGCCAGACGATGTCGCGCGGCACGGCCGAGAGCGCCCCTACGATGATCACGACGCTCTCTCCGTTGCGAATCTCCCATGTCGGCGCACCCGATCGACGCGCCACCACGACGATGTCCTCAAGAGTCGTTGCGGCTTCGTCCTGAGCCCAGGTCGGCGTCCCCGACACCAGAATCATCGCCGCTGCGAGAACCATTGCGCCTTTTGATCTCATGGCGTCCCCTCCCCTTCCTAAGCCCCGTCCGACGTCTTCAGCCGCCCGAAGGCGCCGCCTTCCACTGCGGACCGTCCACCTCGAAGCCCTGGGCCTCCAGCGCATCCAGCACGCCGCCCGGCTCGGCCAGACGACGCAGCGGGGCGACGGCCATGGTCAGGCCGGGCTGGTTCAGGGCCTGGGCGATGGCGTCGGTCCATTCCGTACGCAGTTGCGGCCCGATCTGCGGATCGCCCCAGGGCCAGCAGCGGTCCACCGCCTGATCGACCGGCGAGGCCAGCACCTCGGCCACCCGCAGCCCGCGCCAGGCCTCGGCCCGCAGGCGCACCGCCTCCGGTCCCAGTTCGGCCGCCGACAGGGCGGCGCGCAGGCATTCGCGATGCGTCAGGGGCGGAGCGGAGATCAGGCTCTCCACCAGATCGGCGCCGCGCACCACCCCGACGGAGCGGATCGGCACGCGCGCCTTGCGGGCGGCGCGGCGCACGGCGTCGTCGGCGCCGACCGGCCGGGCGTCCTTCTCGCCCGCCTTGTCCTTGAACAGGTCGATGGCCAGCATCAGTAGACTGTGCCGCCGCCACTGGTCGGTCTTTTCGTCCGCCATCAGGGCCTCCAGCCGCGCCTGATCCTCGGGCGTCAGATAGTCGGCCGTCGTCGCGCCTTCCGGCAGCCAGCCGATGGTGCGGATGCGCCACATCAGGCGCAGGACGTCGGCGGGCGAGGCTCGGCCGCGCTGTGGGAACAGGATGCGGTCGGAACGGGCGGCGGCCTCCTCCAGCGCCTGGGCGCGCCATTCGAAATCGCGCGGCGCCTCCTCGATGGCGCCGACCAGGATCATCACCCCCTCGCCGTCGCGCCGCACCGTCCACATCGGCGCGCCCGCCCGCCGCGCGGTGACGACCACCTCGTCCACCCGGGTCGCGGTCTCTTCTTGCGACAGCGGCGGCGAACCGGCCGAGCTCGCGACGGGCGCCGCAGCGGCGATCAGAACAGCGGCAGAGGCGGCCACGAGACGAGCTTTCATCGTGGCAACATAACCCGCGCCCAGCTCGCCGCACGTGACTATTCCGTAATAGTGTCAGCGATTTAATCCACCTGTCGGGCTTGTAACTGGAGATCGAACCGCCACGCCGCCAAACCTCTGCCGGACACCGAGGGAGAGGGACGTCATGAACACCAAGAGCGCCTTGCTGGCGACCACCGCCCTATTGCTGGCCGCCGCGCCGACTACCGCGCTCGCCGCCGATGCGCCCGCCGCGCCCGTGCGCCAGTCTGCCGCGCACGGCGATCAGGCGGTGCTGATCTTCACCCCCGACTTCTTCGCCGACGCCCGCCCGAACACGGCGCTGGACATGGTCAACCGGGTGCCCGGCTTCTCGGTCAACGACGGCGACGGCGCGCGCGGCTTTGAAGGCGCGGTCGGCAACGTCCTGATCAACGGCTCGCGCCCCGCATCGAAGAACGACACCGGCTCCAACGTCCTGGGCCGCACCGTGGCCAGCCAGGTCGAGCGCATCGAGTTGATCCGCGGCGGGGCGCCGGGCATCGAGATGCAGGGCTATTCCGTCGTCGCCAACATCATCCTGAAGAACACGACCAGCCGCGAACACATCGCCACCTTCAACGCCAGCCTGTTCGAGGGCGGCCAGGATCTGTACGGCGGCTCCTATCAGTTCACCGAGCGCAAGGGCGACCGCACCTGGGGCGTGACGCTGAGCGACGGCATCTCCAGCAGCGACTCCAACGGCGCCGGGCCGTTGCGCCGGGTCGGCCCGAACGGCGAGCTGCTGCGCGCCGAGGATTACTACAACGACGGCTACGGCGGCGGGAACTCAATCCGCGGCAACTTCTCAAGCCCCCTGCTGGGCGGCAAGGTCGACCTGACGGCGCGCTACGGGATCAACGACTGGCACAACATCAACCGCCAGACGGCGCCGGGCGTCCGCCGCGAAGCCCTGTTCGACGAGGACACCAAGAGCGGCGAGGTCGGCGTGGTCTACACCCGCCCTCTGTCCGAGCGACTGAAGCTGGAGACGCGCTTCATTCACGAGTTCGAGGAGTTCGACAACGTCGCCACGTCGCGCAACCGCGAAGCCGACATCGAGGAGCCGATCCAGCGTTTCGCCGCAACCGGCGATTCATCCGAGACTATCCTGCGCGGCCTGCTGCGCTTCGAGCGGTCCGCCGCCCTGGAGTTCGAAGGCGGGGGCGAGATCGCCTACAACATGCTGGAGGTCGAGCAGGCCTATTCGGTCGGCGGAACGCCCATTCCCCTGCCCTCGGCCTCGGTCAAGGTCGAGGAGACGCGCGGCGAGCTGTTCGGCAAGGCCACCTGGCGCATCAATCCCAAATGGACGCTGGAAGGCGGCCTGAGACTGGAATCCTCGACCATCAGCCAGTCGGGCGACGCCGAGCAGGAGAAGAGCTTCGTCTACGCCAAGCCGCGCCTGCTGACGACCTGGACGCCGATGGCGAACACCCAGGTCCGCCTGCGGATCGAGCGCACGGTCGGCCAGTTGGACTTCGGCGACTTCGCCGCCTCGGCCGAGCTCCAGAACGAAAGCGTCTTCGGCGGCAACGTCGATCTGCAGCCGGAACAGCGCTGGGTCAGCGAACTGACCTTCGAGAAACGCTTCTGGGGCGAAGGCATCGTCAGCGTCGGCCTGCGCCATGACGAGATCACCGACGCCATCGACGTCATCCCTCTGGACGGCGGCTATGCGGCCGTGGGCAACATCGGCGACGGCACGCTGGACCAGCTGGTGCTGAACGTCACCGTCCCGACCGACAAGCTGGGTCTGTCCGGAGGCAAGTTCAGCTTCAAGAACACCTGGAACCATACTGAGGTCACCGACCCCACCACCGGCGAGACCCGCCCCATCTCGGGCATACGCGCCAGCCAGGCGACCATCTCCTTCCAGCAGGACGTCACCCGTTTGAAGCTGCAGTGGGGCGGCGCCTGGATTCCGCTGCTGGGCCAGAAGAACTATCGGCCGGACCAGATCTCCGGCTGGCGCGGCCACGACTATTACGAGCTGTGGGCTGAATACAAGCCGACGCCGACCCTGGCGATCCGCGGCCAGATCAACATCTGGGATGACTTCAACGTCGAGCGCACCGAGTTCGGGGACCGCATCGCCCGACCGATCGCCTTCGTCGAGAACCGCTTCGTCGACCCGCGGACCTTCTACCAGATCCGCCTGCGCAAGACCTTCTGAGCCATAAGAAGAGAACCCTCCGGTCGTCGTCTCGTCCCCCCAACGCGAGCCGGCGCCAGGCGGGCGATCCCGGACCAACTGAAAAGGGCGGCGCCTCCTGCGAGACGCCGCCCTTTCCTTGTGTCAGCCGGTCCGACGCCTCAACGCCGGACCGACCGCGACCGTCGTCGCTTAATGCGCCGCCTTCTCGTGCGACCAGCCCTTGATGAAGAAGCTGAGGACGATGAAGCCGACGCCAATGCCCATGCCCCACAGGCCCAGCATCTCGAACACCTCGAGCGAGGTGCGCAGCGCCGCGCCGGGATCCAGCACCTGGCCGCCCACGGTTTCGGTGCCGGCTAGGCCGGCGATCCAGCCGCCGACGTACTGGGCGATGGACGAGGCCAGGAACCACACGGCCATCATGAAGCTGACCACCTTGGCCAGCGACAGCTTGGTGATCTCCGACAGGCCCACCGGCGACAGGAACAGCTCGCCCAGGGTGTGGAACATGTAGAGCAGACCCAGCAGCAGGATCGGCATCTGGAAGGCCGAGTCGGCCATGCCCGCGCCCCACACCACGATCATGAAGCCCAGGCCGACCTGCAGCAGGCCGAGACCGAACTTCAGCGTCGGATTCGGGTCCAGGTTGCGCTTGCCCAGGAAGGCCCACAGGGCCGCCATGATCGGCGCGAAGATCAGGATGAAGCCGGCGTTGAACGACTGGGTCTGTGCCGCCGTCACCGTGGCGTCGATCCAGAAGCCCGACGGAGTGATGCCCGCCGCAGCCAGTTGCGAGGGCGTGCCGATGGTGACGCCCAGGAACTGCACCGCCGTCGGCGTCAGGCTGAGGTCGACGTTCCGGTCAGCAAACAGGTTCAGCGACGTGCCCGCCTGTTCGAACAAGGTGAAGAAGACCACCGAGCCGATGATCAGCACCACCGCCAGCATCATGCGCTCGCGCTGGATGCGGTTCTCGCAGACCTTGATGATGATGTAGGCGATGAAGGCCAGCGACGCGAGGGTCGCGGCGCCCAGCACCCAGCCCACCAGTGCGTTGCGCTGAACCATAAACCACACCACGCCGACGCCCAGGATGCTGAGCAGATAGATCGACCATTCGCGGTTCAGCGGCCCCAGGAAAGGCTTCTTGAGATTGCCCTCGGCCGGCGGCTCGCCCTTGCCCTGCAGCAGGGGCTTGCCCAGGACGAAGACGACCCAGCCCAGCGCCATGCCGACGCCGGCCAAGCCGAAGCCCGCCCACCAGCCGACCGTCTGACCCAGGTAGCCGCACAGCACCGCGGCCCAGAAGGCCCCCAGGTTGATGCCGTAATAATAGAGGGTGAAGCCCGAATCCCGGCGCGGATCACCCTCGGGATACAACTGCCCCACGATGGTGGAGATGTTCGGCTTCAGATAGCCCACGCCCATGATGATCAGAGCCACGGCCAGGTAGAAGACGTTGATGCCCGCCATATCGCGGGTGACGTCGATCTTGTATTCGCCGGTCGGCAGCACGGCCGGAATCGGCGCGCCTTGCGGCAGATCCTTGATCGCCAGGCCGTTCTCGACCGGGGCGAAGGCGTACTTCTGACCGTCGATCACGATGCCCACGTCGCGCGCGGCGCCCCGGCCCTCGGCCGAAATCTCATAGGCCGCGCCCTGATAGGTCAGGGTTTCGGTGGCCGGGCGGCCCTCGAAGGCCATCATGGCGTGACCGGCGACCAGCAACAGGGCGCCGAAGGCCACGGCCTTGCGCGTGCCGATGAAGCGGTCGGCCATCATGCCGCCCAGCAGCGGCAACAGATACACCAGCGAGGTGTAGGAGCCGTAGGTCGAACCCGCCAAGGCGTCGTCGAACAGGAAGTGCTGCGTCAGGAAGAAGATCAGGATGCCGCGCATCCCATAGTAGGAGAAACGCTCCCACATCTCCGCGAAGAACAGGATGATCAGCCCGCGCGGGTGGTTCTTCAGGATCTGCATCAGCACGGGCACGCCCGTGACCAGGGTGATGATCAGACCGATCGCGATGACGATATTCATGCCTGGGCCCCCGCGCAGATCATGATCGACATCGTTTCATTCATAGCCATCGCCTGGGCTGCGCCCCCTCGAGTGCCGGGCCGGCGCGCCGATCGCGCGCCCCCTCCGTCCGTCGTTCTCAACGGCAAGCTCCATTTTCTGACGCCCCCGACGGGCGCGGAAGCGTGCAGAAACAGCACGGTCACGGATTGCAAACAAGCGTTAACGGCGAAATCCGGCCTACATGACGTCGCAGCCGAGGCGTTTCTTCGCCCTATGCGTGTCATTAGCCGAATTGACACTCTTTTACGGCCAGGTAGGCGTCTTGTGTTCCGCCTTTGGAGACGCGCAGGATGTCCATCCGCCCGGTTCGCCACTCGGACCTACACGCCGTGAACGCCCTGTACCACAGCGTATGGTGGCCTCAGCGCTCAGCCGAGGGATGGACCTGGCTATGGTCAAACCCCGCGGCTGTGGGCCGGAACGCGCCCCAGGGTTGGGTCATCGACAACGGCGACGGGCCGGTCGCCTGCGCCGGCAATTTCATCCAACGCTTCTGGCGGGGCGACGAAGCCCTGTACGGAGCGACCGGCTACTCCATCGTCGTGCCGCCCGCGCACAAGGGCCGCAGCCGCGACCTGGTTCGCGCGTTCGTGCAGCAGACGGGCTGCTTCGCCAAATACACGTTTAACGCGAACGCACGCTCAAGTCCTCTGTACAAGCGTCACGGCATGACGCCCTGGCCGCCGCCGACGCACGACATCAAGCTGTCCTGGCTGGTTGATCCTCTGGCCTGCCTTTACGGGCGCGGCCTGCGTCGCGTCGTGGATCATGCTCCCCAGGTGGCGCGTCTGCTAGGCGAGCAGTTGGCGCCCCTCCCTCGCCTGCTCAGCGGACGACTGCAGCGCGCCCAGTCTCGCCTGCCTGCCACGGTCGACCTGCTCGACGACCTGGGCGACAATTCGGATTACGCTCGGTTCTGGGGCGCCTTGCGACGCGAAGGGCGACTGGTCGCCGACCGCAGCCCCGCGATGATGCGCTGGCGCCTGTCTGACCCGGATCTGACGGTGCCTCCGCTGGTCCTGGCGCATCGCGCGGATGGGCGGATCGACGGCTTCGCCCTGGCCATGCTGAACAAGCAGACGCCGCTAGAGCCGCCGATTCTGGAGATCATCGACCTGGTCGGTCTCGAGAGCGAACCGTCGGCCGTACAGACCCTGGTGGAAGGATTACGCATCCTGGCTCCGACGCTGGGCGCGGCCAAGGTGCGTCTGCAAACGGTTTCGCCTAACTTGCTTCAGGCCCTAGGTCCGCTCGTCGACAAGGCCCGCCAGGAAGGCGGCTGGGGCCACTGTCATGTCGCCTTCGATACAGGGATGCAGGACGCGGGCTGGCGGCCCACCCCCTATGACGGCGACTATTCCTTCTGTTTGCGGCCGCTGCCCGCGCGGGCCAGCGCCGCCCTGCGGCTGACGCCGGCGCCCGCGCACCGCTCAGCGGTGGAAGCGAGGGCCTGAGACGACCCTCGCTGCGACATCCCCTTAGGGGCGCGCCTTCAGCTCGTCGCGGATTTCGGCCAGCAGGGCTTCGGTCGGCGTCGGGCCGGCTGCAGGCTCGGCCGGCTGCTCGCGGCGCATCTTGTTGATGGCCTTGACCGCCAGGAAGACCACGAAGGCCACGATCAGGAACTGAATCAGGGTGTTGATGAAGGCGCCGTACTGGATGGCCACCTTTTCAACCGCCTCGGTCGCCGGATTCTCCGGCACCAGCACCCATTCCATCTTGGAGAAGTCGACCTTGCCCAGAAGCAGGCCGATCGGCGGCATCACCACTTGATCGACCAGGCTGGTGACGATCTTGCCGAACGAAGCGCCGATGATGACGCCGACCGCCAGGTCGACGACGTTGCCGCGCGCGGCGAATTCCCGAAACTCGGTCAGCAGGCTCATGGGATCTTCAGTCTTTCGATTAGAGGTCAGGCGTCGCCGGAAGCGTTGAGACGCTCGCGCAGTTCCTTGCCGCTCTTGAAAAAGGGCACGGCCTTGGCCGGGACTTCGACCGTCTCGCCGGTGCGGGGATTGCGCCCCGTCCGTGCCGGGCGGCTACGCACCGAGAAGGCGCCGAAACCGCGAAGCTCGACCCGTCCGCCGTCCGACAGAGTCTCTGTCATACGGCCCAGGATCACGTTCACGACCCGCTCCACCTCAGCATGGGTGAGATGCAGGTTCTCAGCCGCCAGTTTCTCGATCAGTTCAGACTTGATCATTCAGGCCCCCGCCTTGGCTTCACCGTCCGGGACGACACCCTAACCGTCTGTCGCCACAGGAAGAAAGAGACAAAACGTATCGTCGTGAAGGTTTCTTGCTTTCGAGGCGGACAGGTTTCGCCGCGCAAGGGGCTCTCGCAGGGAGAAAAAGCCGACAGACGCTGCGATCGATTCCCAGAAGATCGCGCCGATGCGACGCGCAAAAGAAAAAGGGCGGCCGGATCGCTCCGGCCGCCCCTGGCTTCCCGTCAGACGGGGAAACCTATTCCTTCGACGCGTTCTTGAGCGCGGCGCCCAGGATGTCGCCCAGCGAAGCGCCCGAGTCCGACGACCCGAACTGTTCGATGGCTTCCTGTTCGTCCTTCATCTCCAGAGCCTTGATCGAGACCGAGACGCGGCGCGTGGCCTTGTCGACGGCGGTGATCATGGCGTCGACGCGGTCGCCCACGGCGAAGCGCTCGGTGCGCTGCTCGTTGCGGTCGCGCGACAGGTCCGACTTGCGGACGAAGGCCGTGACCGGCGCGTCGTCTTCACCGAACTTCACCTCGATGCCGCCGGTCTCGATCGCCGTCACGGTGACGGTGATCTGCTGGCCGCGCTTGTAGGTGTCGCCTTCCATCGGGTCGCCGCCGAGCTGCTTGACGCCCAGGGAGACGCGCTCCTTCTCGATGTCGACGTCCAGAACCTTGGCCTTGATGACCTCGCCCTTGCGGTAGCGCTGGATGGCTTCTTCGCCCGACACGTTCCAGTCCAGGTCCGACAAGTGGACCATGCCGTCGATGTCGTTGTCCAGGCCGACGAACAGGCCGAACTCGGTGGCGTTCTTGACTTCGCCTTCGACGGTCGAACCGACCGGGTGAGCCTCCAGGAAGGCCTCCCACGGGTTGTTCTGAGCCTGCTTCAGGCCCAGCGAGATACGACGCTTGGCGCTGTCGACGTCCAGGACGATGACGTCCACTTCCTGCGAGGTGGAGACGATCTTGCCCGGGTGGACGTTCTTCTTGGTCCAGGACATTTCCGAGACGTGGACCAGGCCTTCAACGCCGGCTTCCAGCTCAACAAAGGCGCCGTAGTCGGTGATGTTGGTGACGCGGCCGGTGTACTTGGCGTTGACCGGGTATTTGGCTTCGACGCCGTCCCACGGATCCGACTGCAGCTGCTTCATGCCCAGCGAGATGCGCTGGGTGTCCGGGTTGATCTTGACGATCTGGACCTTGACGGTGTCGCCGACGGCCAGGACTTGCGACGGGTGCGACACGCGCTTCCACGACATGTCCGTGACGTGCAGCAGGCCGTCGATGCCGCCCAGGTCGACGAACGCGCCGTAGTCGGTGATGTTCTTGACGACGCCTTCGCGGATTTCGCCTTCTTGCAGCTGGCCGACCAGCTCCGTGCGCTGTTCAGCGCGGGCTTCTTCCAGGATGGCGCGACGCGAGACGACGATGTTGCCGCGCGGACGGTCCATCTTCAGGATGGCGAAGGGCTGTTCCTTGCCCATCAGCGGGCCGACGTCGCGCACCGGGCGGATGTCGACCTGCGAGCCCGGCAGGAAGGCCGAGGCGCCGCCCAGATCGACGGTGAAGCCGCCCTTGACGCGGCCGACGATGGCGCCGTTGACCGGGTGGCCTTCGGCGAACACGGCTTCCAGACGGGTCCAGGCTTCTTCGCGGCGAGCCTTGTCGCGGCTGATGACGGCCTCGCCCAGGGCGTTCTCGACGCGCTCCAGGTAGACTTCGACGTTGTCGCCGACCTTGGGCAGGACGGCGCCTTCGCCCTGGCCGAACTCGCGCATGGCGATGCGGCCTTCGGTCTTCAGACCGACGTCGATGATGACGATGTCTTTTTCAATGCCGACGACGCGGCCGTGAACGACCTGGCCTTCGCCGAGGTCGCGGCCTTGCAGCTGTTCGTCGAGCAGGGCGGCGAAATCGTCGCGGGTGGGGTTGAGGGTTTCAGTCATGGAAACTCTTGGGGTTGATGAAGGGCGAAACGCACACGGCCAAGCGGACATGCGCGAATGGGTGAAAACAAAGAGGAAGTCAGGTCGTCACGAAACGAGGCCGGGCGCGCAGCAATGCGCACGAAGAGAAAGCCAGAACGCCCGCGGCCGTCGAGGAGATCGGAGCGTTGGATTCGCCCGGCGGGATCAGATCCCGGCCCTGGCTCGCGCCGCCTCGACGATACGGCGGGCCGCATCGAAGGCGGCCTCTATACCCAGATCGGTCGTATCCAGCAAGACGGCGTCGTTCGCCTGGACCATGGGGGCGTCGTCGCGACCGGCGTCGCGGGCGTCGCGGCGGCGGATATCCTCCAGCATGTCCTCGAAGGCGATGACCTCGCCGCGCGCAGTCAGCTGCTTCCAGCGGCGCTCGGCGCGCACCTCGGGGCTGGCGGCGATATAGAGCTTGGCCGGAGCGTCCGGCGCGATCACCGTGCCGATGTCGCGCCCGTCCAGCACCGCCCCGCCCGCTTGGGCGGCGAAGTCCTGCTGCAGCTTCAGCAGGGCCGCGCGCACCCCCGGATGGCTGGCGACCCGGCTGGCCGCCTCGCCCGCCCCGCGATCGGTCAGGCGCGGATTGTCGTTCAGGCTCGCCAGGTCCAGCGCCCGCGCGGCCTGCGCCGCCGCCTCGGCGTCGCCCAGATCCTCGCCCGCATCCAGCACCGCCAGCCCCACGGCGCGATACAGCAGGCCCGTGTCCAGATACGGCAGGCCGTAGTGGGCGGCCAGGCGCGCGGCGATGGTGCCCTTGCCCGAGGCGGCGGGGCCGTCGACGGCGATGACGAG
Organism: Brevundimonas sp. ZS04; assembly: GCF_001956865.1. Lineage (NCBI taxonomy): Bacteria > Pseudomonadati > Pseudomonadota > Alphaproteobacteria > Caulobacterales > Caulobacteraceae > Brevundimonas > Brevundimonas sp. ZS04. The sequence goes on along the minus strand of NZ_MTHE01000005.1, from coordinate 123,622 downwards.
ACTCATGCTGCATCTCCCGCGACGATGTTCCCGCCCAGCCCGTTCATCATCTCCACGAAACCGGGGAAGCTGGTGGCGATCATCTCGGGATCGCGGACCGAGACGGGCTGCTCCGCCGCCAGACCCAGCACCAGATGACTCATGGCGATGCGGTGATCGTGGGCGGTGTCGACGGTCGCGCCGCCCCGCACCGGACCGGGCGCGCCGGTGACGATGAAGCCCTCCGGCTCCTCTTCGACCTGAACGCCGCAGGCCGACAGACCCGCGACCATCAGGGCGATGCGGTCGCTTTCCTTGACGCGCATCTCGCCGACGCCGCGCATGACGGTGCGCCCCTCGGCGAAGGCGGCGGTGGCGGCCAGGATCGGATATTCGTCGATCATGGAGGCCGCGCGGTCTTCGGGAACCACGATCCCCTTCAGCGCCGAGCAGCGGGCGGTGACGTCGCCGACCTCTTCGCCGCCGGCCATACGCCGGTTCGTGATGTTCAGGTCCGCGCCCATGTCCAGCCAGGTCTGGAACAGGCCGGTGCGAAGCGGGTTCAGCATCACCCCCTCGACCGTCACTTCCGACCCCGGAACCACCAGGGCCGCCGCCAGCGGAAAGGCCGCCGAGGACGGATCGCCCGGCACGGCGACGTGGGTTCCCTTCAGCCTCTGTCCGCCCGGCAGACGGATGCGCCAGCCGGCGCCTTCTTCCGTCACCTCAAGCTCGGCGCCGAAGGCGCGCAACATCCGCTCGGTGTGGTCCCGGCTCTTCTCCGGCTCGACCACGACGGTCTCGCCCGTGGCGTTCAGCCCGGCCAGCAGGATCGCCGACTTGATCTGGGCCGAGGCGACGTTCTGAACAAAGGTCACGCCCTTCAGTCCGCCCCCGTGCAGGGTCAGCGGCACCCGGTCCTCGGCCGCGTTCCAGTCGAAACGCGCGCCCATCTCGGCCAGCGGCCCAGTGACGCGCTTCATCGGCCGCTTGCGCAGGGAGGCGTCGCCGTCGAAGGTCGCCGTCAGCTCATAGCCCGCGACCGCCCCCATCAGCAGGCGCACCCCGGTCCCGGCGTTGCCGCAGTCGATGACGCCGTCAGGCGAGCGCAACGGCCCGCGCCCTTCGACCCGCCAGCGCCCCTCGCCGATCCGCTCGACCGAAGCGCCCAGCGCCTGCATCGCGCGGCCGGTGGCCAGGATGTCGTCGCCTTCCAGCAGCCCCTCGATCTCGGTCACGCCCTCGGCCATGCCGCCGAAGATCAGAGCCCGATGCGACATCGACTTGTCGCCCGGCGCGCGGACCACGCCTCTCAGCCCGGAAACGCGGGACGCGGTGAAGGTCTGGGGAGTGCTCACCCTGGTGCAGGCTCCGAATGTCAGGAGGGCCGCGCAGGCGCGGAAAAGAAGGCTTTTGACAGCGGCCCCCGCCGGTGGCAAGGGAGCCGCCCTATTTCCGATTTTCCCTTAAACCCGCCGAAGGTCTAATCACGTGGCCAATCCCGAACTGGGCCAAAAGCAGGTCTGCCCGAACTGCCAGGCCAAATTCTACGATCTGAACCGTCGCCCGGCTCGCTGCCCCAAGTGCGACACCGAGTTCGATCCGATGGAAGAAGCCGTCCGCAGCCGTCGCGTGCGTCGCGGCGCCGGCTACGCCGCTGACGAAGAATCCGAAGATCAGGTCGCCGACAAGTCGGTCGACGGCGACGAGGACGAAGAGGACGCCGAAGGCTCCACCCCCGAAATCGACCAGGAAGGCCATGAGCCGATCCTGACCCCGGACGACGACGACGGCGAGCCGGGCGGCGACGACGCCGGCATGGGTTCGTCCGACGGCGACGATGACGACGACGTCCTGGACGACGACGACGATTCCGTGCCCTTCATCGAAGACGAAGACGACGATGACCTCGACGAAGAGCTGGCCAAGCCGTCGCGCGACGACGACTAAGCAGCAAGGTTCGGAAAAATAAGCGGAAAAAAATGTGTCAGACCCGCTTGATCTTCAAAACGGCCTGACCTAGTTTCCGCGCCTCGCCGGGGGGCGACATTCTCTCCCCGGCGGGACCGACCGAAAGGTTCGGGGCTATAGCTCAGTTGGTAGAGCGCTTGAATGGCATTCAAGAGGTCAGCGGTTCGACTCCGCTTAGCTCCACCATCGAAGGCCTCGCGGAACGCCGCGGGGCCTTCGTCCTTTCCAGGCGCTTTCGCTTGATCCGGTCGACGACATAACCAAGCCGAAACGGCCTGGGGCTATAGCTCAGTTGGTAGAGCGCTTGAATGGCATTCAAGAGGTCAGCGGTTCGACTCCGCTTAGCTCCACCACCGAAGGCCTCGCGGAGCCCCCGCGGGGCCTTCGTCCTATCTGGGCTTCACACCGGCATGGCCCGATCCAGCACCGCCCGGTGATCCGCCTCGACCTCATAGGCCCCGTAGGCCATGCCGCGCGGGCGCAGACGAAGGGCGATGAAGGCCTCGGCCGAGGGACTGTCCATCTCCAGCAGGGCCGCCGCCTGGGCCGCCAGCGCCAGACGTTCGACCGCCAGACGCGCCCCCGCCTCGCTCGCCGTCACGTCCAATTCGGCGATGAAGCGGTCATAGTCGGGGGACTTCCCGGCCTGCGACGCCAGCCAGTCGCGCAGGGCCTCGACCGCATCCGGCTCGCGCCTCGCCGCGCGCAGCACGTCCAGGGCGATGACATTGCCCGAGCCTTCCCAGATGGCGTTCAGCGGCGACTGGCGGAACAAGCGCGGCATCGGTCCCGTCTCGACATAGCCCGCGCCGCCCAACGCCTCCATCGCCTCATAGACCAGGTTGGGCGCGCGCTTGCAGACCCAGTATTTGGCCACCGGCGTCAACAGACGCCCCACGGCGTCGTCGGCGTCGAACGTCGCCGCCAGCCGCATGGACAGGGCCGTCGCCGCCTCGCTCTCCACCGCCAGATCGGTCAGGACGGCGGCCATCATCGGCTGGTCGATCAGCCGCTTCTGGAAGGCCGTTCGGTGCGCCGCGTGCCACGCCGCCTGCGCCAGCGCCCCGCGCATCTGCAGCGCCGAGCCGACCACGCAGTCCAGCCGCGTGTGCTGGACCATGCGGATGATGGTGGCGACGCCCCGTCCCTCTTCGCCCAGCCTCTGAGCCAGAGCGCCGTGATACTCGACCTCGGACGAGGCGTTGGAACGGTCGCCCATCTTGTCCTTCAGCCGCATGACGCGGAAGCCCGCATTGCGCGTCCCGTCCGGCAGCCAGCGCGGCAGGATGAAGCAGGTCAGCCCGCCCGGCGCATAGGCCAGCGTCAGAAAGGCGTCGCACATCGGCGCCGAGCAGAACCACTTGTGCCCGGTCAGGCTGTACCAGCCGTCCTCGCCGACCGGCTCGGCGCGGGTGGTGTTGGCGCGCACGTCCGAGCCGCCCTGCTTCTCGGTCATGGCCATGCCGATCGTCACGCCCGCCTTCTCGCTCGCCGGACGCACCGCAGGGTCATAACGGCCGGACAGCACGCCCCCGATCCACGGCTCGCCCACGGCCGGATCGGCCTGAAGCGCCGCGACCGAGGCGTAGGTCATGGTCATGGGACAACTGGTCCCTGAATCCGCCTGCCCCGTCAGGAACAGGATCGCGGCATGCAGCAGATGCCCGTTCGGCGTCCCGTCCCAGGCGCTGGCGGCGAGGCCTGCGCCCAGCCCCAGGTCCATCAGCTGATGATAGGCCGGATGAAACGTCACCTCGTCGATGCGGCGGCCGTAGCGGTCGTGTGTGTCCAGCACCGGCCGGACGCGATTGGCCTGCACGCCCCAGTCGATCACCTCGGCCGAGCCGCAGCGGCGGCCCAGATCGGTCAGCCGCTCGACATGCCCCGCCCCGCCCCAATGGCGCACGGCGTCGTGCAGCGCCCTGTCCTCGGTGAACAGGTCGACGTCCTCCAGCGGCGGAACCTGATTGGACACCTCATGGGTGTCGAGACGCTCGACGGGACGCAAGGCGGACATGGGCGGGCCTCCTGACAAGGCCAGGAGGATGGCATGGGCGGAGAGAGACTTCTAACCCTTCTGCGCCGCCCCCACGTGCGCCACGCCCCTGGCGCGGGCGATCTCCATCTGCTTCTGCCGCTCGGCGTAGCCTTCGCGCTGAACCTGATCCCGGCTGTCCCAGCAGCGGTCGCAGGACACGCCCTCGACATAGCGGGCAGAGCGACGCCCCTCAGGGCTGACCGGCATCCTGCATCCCCGGCACAACGTATGTTCGCCCTCGACGAGCCCGTGCCCCACGGCCACCCGCTCGTCGAAGACGAAGCACTCGCCGCGCCACAGGCTTTCCGGCTCCGGCACGGTCTCCAGATATTTCAGGATGCCGCCTTCCAGGTGATGCACGTCGCGCACACCCTCGGCCTTCAGGAAGGCGGTGGCCTTTTCACAGCGGATGCCGCCGGTGCAGTACATGGCGACCTTGGGCGGGGTCGGCCGGTCCAGCAGGGCGCGCCCCTCGGTGCGGAACCAGTCGGCGAACTCGCGGAAGGTGCGGGTGTTGGGCTGGACGGCGCCTTCAAAGGCGCCGATCTCGCCCTCATAGTCGTTGCGGGTGTCGATGAGAACGGTGTCGGGATCGGCGATCAGGGCGTTCCAGTCCTGAGGCGAAACATAGGCTCCCACGCCCTCGACCGGGTCGATGTCGGGCTGGCCCATGGTGACGATCTCGGCCTTCACCCGCACCTTCATACGGTGGAAGGGCATGGCCTGGGCCGTCGAATACTTCAGCTCCAGCCGCTGGAACCCCGGCAGGGCGCGCACGCCGTCGATAACGCGAGCGATGTCGGCTTCCGGCCCGGCGATGGTGCCGTTGATCCCCTCGTACGCCACCAGAAGCGTGCCGCGCACCTGCGTCCCGCACAGGTCCAGCAGGTGCAGGCGCAGCGCCGCCGGATCGGCCACGGGCGCGAAACGATACAGGGCGGCGACGGTGAAAGGGGTCGAGGACGACATCGGGGGAACGGCTGGGACGGTCACGACCTTCCTATAGCGTCCCGCCGCCGCCCTCGCGACGCCAATAATCCGGAACCCAGAGTGACCGCTTCCCGGCTTGCTTCCCCCGTCGAAGCCGTGTGGACTGCCCGCATGGTCGTCGTCGGTTCCCGCTTGCTCCGTATCGTCCATGCGAGGAGCCGCCCCGCATGAGTTCGACCGACGCCGCCGCCGCTTCTGGGCCGCCGTCCGTCCCGCCGGAGCGCCCCTCGGCCCTGGCGCCGCTGCGGCATCCGATCTTCCGGGCGGTGTGGATCACCAGCCTGGTCACCAATTTCGGCGGCCTGATCCAGTCGGTCGGCGCGGCGTGGATGATGACCTCCATCGCCTCAGCGCAGATGGTCGCCCTGGTGCAAGCGTCGATCACCCTGCCGATCATGCTGCTGTCGCTGGCGGCCGGGGCGCTGGCCGACACGGTGGACCGGCGCAAGATCATGCTGGCGGCCCAGACCTTCATGCTGCTGGTCTCGGCGGGGCTGGCCGCCATGACCTGGATGGGCTGGATCACGCCCTGGGTGCTGCTGACCTTCACCTTCCTGATCGGCTGCGGCACGGCCTTCAACGGCCCCGCGTGGCAGGCGTCGGTCGGCGACATGGTCCCGCGTGAGGATCTGGCCGGGGCCGTGACCCTGAACTCCATGGGCTTCAACATGGCCCGCAGCGTCGGCCCGGCGCTGGGCGGCATGATCGTGGCGGCGGCGGGCGCGGCGGCGGCCTTCGCCGTCAACGCCGTCAGCTATCTGGGCCTGCTGGTCGTGCTGTTCCGCTGGAAGCCCGAGCGGCCCAAGCAGACCCTGCCGCGCGAGGGCCTGCTGGCGGCCATGGCGGGCGGGGTGCGCTACGCCTTCCTGTCGCCGCGCGTGACCGCCGTGCTGCTGCGCGCCGTGGTGTTCGGCGTCGGCGCCAGCGCGGTCCAGGCCCTGATGCCCGTCGTCGCGCGCGAAGGCGGCGGCGGCCCCCTGGCGTTCGGTCTGCTGCTGGGATCGTTCGGCATCGGCGCGGTCGGCGGGGCGCTGTTCGTCGGGCGGCTGCGCGCCAAATACGAGACCGAGACCATCGTCCGCGTCGCCGCCCTGGCCTTCGCGGCGGCGGCCCTGGGCCTGGCCTACATCCCCTGGCTGGCCGTCACCCTGCCGGCGCTGATGCTGGCCGGGGCGGGCTGGGTGCTGGTGCTGTCCAGCTTCAACGTCACGGTCCAGATGTCGGTGCCGCGCTGGGTCGTGGCGCGGGCGCTGGCGCTGTATCAGATGGCGGCCTTCGGCGGCATGGCGGGCGGCAGCTGGCTGTGGGGCAGCCTGGCCCAGACCTATGGCGTCGACGTCGCCCTGGGCGTTTCGGCGGGGGTGCTGGTTCTGTGCGTGCTGATCGGCCTGAAAGTGCCCCTGCCCTCGACCGCCAACCTCAACATGGACCTGCTGCGCCGCTGGACCGAACCGCAGACCGCCCTGGCGATCGAACCGCGCAGCGGGCCGGTCATCGTCTCCATCGCCTATCGCATCCGCGAGGAGGACATCGACGCCTTTCTGGCCCTGATGGACGAACGGCGCCGCATCCGCCGCCGCGACGGCGCGCGCCAGTGGCGCCTGATGCGCGACCTAGCCGAACCGCAGATCTGGGTCGAGAAATACCAGACGCCGACCTGGCTGGACTACATCCGGCACAACCAGCGGATCACCCACGCCGACGCCGCCGTCAACGAAGGCATCCGCGCCCTGCATCAGGGGCCGGACAAGCCCGAGGTGCATCGCCTGATCGAGCGGACCACCGCCCCCCTGGCCGCCAATCTGCACGGCGACCGCCACTACGGCGAGCCGCTGACCGACCCGACCCGATCCTCCTAGATCAAGCTTGTCGCGCCTGCCCGATATAGCGAGCAAATAATCAACCGTGATCGGCCGAACACAGGCAGTCCTTATCAACACCGCCGATATTGCGGCGCACACAAACTGCGACTTGCGCGACGGGCGCAAAATCTGGTCTAGGGGGCCACGCGTCTGGTTCGCGCAAGGTCAAGACCCATGAAGATCGCAATTCTCGGCGCCGGCGTCATCGGCGTGACCACCGCCCACTACCTGGCCCGCCAGGGTCATGAGGTGACCGTCATCGACCGCCAGACCGGCCCGGCGCTGGAGACCAGCTTCGCCAATGCGGGCGAGATCTCGCCCGGCTATTCCTCGCCCTGGGCCGCGCCCGGCATTCCGGCCAAGGCGGTCAAGTGGCTGTTCATGCGCCACGCCCCGCTGATCCTGCACCCCCAGATCAACGCCCCGACCGTGCGCTGGCTGCTGGCCCTGCTGCGCAACTGCACCTCGAACCGCTATGCCCTGAACAAGGCGCGCATGGTGCGCCTGGCCGACTACAGCCAGGTGGTGCAGACCGAGCTGAACGAAGAGCTGGGCCTTGAGTACGATCACCGCACCCAGGGCACGCTGCAGCTGTTCCGCACGCAAAAGCAGCTGGACGGCATCTACAAGGACACCGAAGTCCTGCGCGAAGGCGGCGTCCCGTTCGAAGTGCTGGACCAGGACGGCTGCATCCGCGCCGAGCCGGGGCTGAAAGCCACGCGCGACCTGTTCGTCGGCGGCCTGCGCCTGCCGCGCGACGAGACCGGCGACTGCTTCAAATTCACCAACGCCCTGGCCGATCATGCGACGGCCGCTCAGGGCGTGACCTTCCAGTACGGCACGACCATCCAGGGCCTGATCGCCGAGGGCGGCCGCATCACCGGGGTCAAGACCGACAAGGGCGTGGTCACGGCCGACGCCTATGTGCTGGCTCTGGGCTCCTACTCGCCGCAGATGGTCAAGCCGCTGGGCATGACCCTGCCGGTCTATCCGGTGAAGGGCTATTCGATCACGGCCCCGATCATCGACGAGCCCGCCGCCCCCGTCTCGACCATCATGGACGAGAGCTACAAGGTGGCCATCACCCGCCTGGGCGACCGCATCCGCGTCGGCGGCATGGCCGAGATCTCGGGCTACAACAACGTCCTGCCGGAACAGCGCCGCAACACGCTGGAGCATTCGGTCGGCTCGCTGTTCCCCGGCGCGGGCGACCTGAAGGCGGCCAGCTACTGGTCCGGCCTGCGCCCGATGACGCCGGACGGCACCCCGGTCATCGGCAAGACCAGGCTGGACAACCTGTTCCTGAACACGGGCCACGGCACCCTGGGCTGGACCATGGCCTGCGGCTCGGCCCGCGTCATCGCCGACCTGATCAGCGGCCAGACCCCGGACATCGAAACCGCCGACCTGGGCATCGCCCGCTACAGTTGACCTGACCCTTCTCCCCTTGCGGGAGAAGGTGGCCCGTCAGGGCCGGATGAGGGTCTCTCCGAAATCGAACGAAGGGTTGCCAGGCCAAGGCCCCGCAACCCCTCATCCGTCTCGCTTCGCGAGCCACCTTCTCCCACAAGGGGAGAAGGAATTAGGCCCGCGCCTTCACCGCCACGGCCTTCAGTCCCGCCAACAGATGATCGGTAGCCGCATTGCGTTCGCAACCGGCCTTGAGGATCAGCCGCAAAGCCTGAACGTGCACCTGAACCGGCGGCCAGTCCCAGACGCCGGCCGTCGCCATGCGATCCGACACGTCGGCCAGACTGTAGCCGGCGTCGAACAGCGGGCCGGTGTCGAAGAAACCCGCCAGATCCAGAATGCGCGACGCCAGTCGATAGACCTCGGCGGCCGACGCCTCCGACCGCGCGGCGCACAGTCCTTCTAGCCCCGCGACAGCGGCTTCGATCTCGGCCATGACCTCGGCCTTGTGGCGGCCCAGGCGCTCATTGGCGCGGCGTTCGACATCCGCCAGCGTCCGCCCGCCCGGCTGGGTCATCTGCTGCGCCAGAGACGTCCTGATCTTCTGCGTCCGAACCTCGCTCACAGCGACACCCTCTGCGGCTTCAACAGCATGTCGATGTCGGCCTGATCCATGTTTTCCTCAACGGCGTGGCCGACGTGGGCCGACAGGTCGCCCTTGCGTCGCCCGGCCATGCCGACCGGCGGCCCGAAGTTGCGCACCCGGCGATCGGGGCCGACGTAGGTCTCGCACTCGACGAACTCGCGCTCGTCGCCCGCCAGCCACAGGATGCGCTTCAGCAGCACCGCAGGCGTCAGGGGCTTGGCGACCACGAAGCTGACGCCGCAGTCGCGCCCTTCCTGAACCTTGGCCTGCGAGGCGTGGCCCGTCACCAGGATGACGGGGGTGTAGCGCAGGGGCGCAGGCGTTTCGCGCCGCAGCCAGCGGGTGAAGGCGTAGCCGTCCATCTCCGGGTCGCCGCAGTCGATGACGATCAGATCGACCGGGCGCTGTTGCAGGATTTTCACCGCCTCGACGGCCGAGGGGCATTTGATCTGCTCCTTGACGCCGAAGCCCTGGAAGATCGAGCCCAGCATGTCGAGCGCCTGCGGCGCGTCGTCCACCAGCAGGACCGTCGATTGCTCCAGATTAATGCGGTCCTCGGCCATGGTTCAGAACAGGTGCAGCACGCCCGCCGTCGCGACGGGTTCGGTGTCGTCAGCGTCCGCGATCGGGGCCGCGCCGGGCCGGGCGCGGTGCGCCGTCTCCTGCATCCGCTCGGCCATCTCGGCCAGGGGCAGGGCGGCCAGGGCGGTGTCCATCGGCTGATCGTCGGCCACGGCCTGAGCCAGGCCCGACAGGGCCTCGATGCGCTGGGACAGGACGTCGAAACTTTGGCTGCGCGTCAGATAGCCCAGCCGCGCCTCGGCCGGCAGTTGGCGCAGGACTTCGGACACCAGGCCGCCCGCCGCCTCGATCTCGGCGCGGATGTCCGCCAGCTCCGCAGCCATGGCGGCCAACAGATCGCGGTTGTCGTTCTCGCCCATGTCAGAAGAGCTCCAGATCGCCGGTCGCGACGGACGGCGGCGGCGGCGTCGCGGGCGGCAGGATCGCGCCGTCCGTCACCACGCGCTGACGCGCCCGACCGCTGACCGGCCAATAGTGAATGCGGCGCCCGCCCGCGCCTCTCAGACTACGGCTGACGACGGGGATGCCCTCGTCGGCCAGGAATTTCTCGGCGAAGTCGGCGTTGGCGGCGCCCACGTCGCTGAGGCTGTCGAACATGCGGCCGCCGCCGAACAGCTTGGCCTCCAGCCGGTCGCGACGCCCGCCCGCCTTCAGCACGTCGTTGATCAGCACTTCCATCAGATAGGCGCCGTAGCGGCGGCTGGCGTCCGTTCCCGATCCCGCCCCTTCGGGCAGCAGAAAGTGGTTCATGCCCCCCACCCCGGCCGCCGGATCACGCAGGCACAGGGCCACGCAGCTGCCCAGGACGGTCGTCAGCACGACGTCGGGATCGGACGACACGCAGTGATCGCCCTGCCCCACGTGCACGCGCCGCTCCACCGGCTCCTGAGCGGCCGCGCCGATCACGTCAGCGTGCCGAAGACCGCTTCCAGCTTCTCTTTCAGCTGGGCGGTGGTGAAGGGTTTGACCAGGTAGTTGTTCACGCCGAACTGCACGGCGCGCTGAACCAGTTCGCGGTCGGCCCGGCCCGTCAGCATGATGAAGGCCGTCTTGGAGATCGGCGGGTGCGCCCGGATGGCCCGCAGCAGGCTGAGCCCGTCCAGGTTCGGCATGTTGAAGTCCGAGATCACCAGATGCACCGGCTGGACCAGCAGGGAGCGCAGGGCCGCCTCGCCGTCGGGCGCCTCCTCGATGTCGCGCACCCCGATCTGTTGCAGACTGGCGCGGACTAAGGAGCGCATCGTCAGCTGATCGTCGACGACAAGGGTGCGGATAGCGGAAGCGGCGGGCATGAACGTCCTTACGCAACAGACTGGGGCGCGCCCGAACGGGCGGCGCAGGATTCGAGAATGGCCGAAGCCATGCGGGACAGCGGCAGCTGACGCTCGACGGCGCCCAGCTCAAAGGCGGCGCGGGGCATGCCGTAGACGACGCAGGACGCCTCGTCCTGACCCAGGGTGCGGGCGCCGGCCTGACGCATGGCCAGCAGGCCCTTGGCCCCGTCCTTGCCCATGCCGGTCAGGATGACGCCCGTCATCGGCCGGCCCAGCTGGGCGACCGAGCCGAACAGCACGTCGACCGAGGGGCGGTGGCCGTTGACCGGATCGGCGGCGACCAGGCGGCAACGCCCGCCCGACACGGCCAGATGGGCCTCGCCGCCCGGCGCGATGTAGACATGGCCCGGCTTCAGCGGCGCGCCGTCCTCGGCCTCGCTGACCGTGGCGGCCGAGACCTTGTTCAGGCGGGCGGCGAAGCTCCTGGTGAAGCTGGCGGGCATGTGCTGGGTGACGACCGTCGCCGGGCAGTCCGCCGGGAAGGCCGACAGAATGGTCAGCAAGGCCTCGACCCCGCCCGTGGACGAACCGATGGCCAGCACATGATTGGGGTCCGCGTGATAGACCCCCTCGTGCCCCCGGACCGCGCGATCCTCCAGCGGACGAACACGAGACCGCGCGGCGACCTTCACCTTCTCGGCCAGGTCGGCGAAGGCTTCGGCGGCGGGCACGCCCGGCGCGGGCTTGGCCACGGCGTCGACGGCGCCGACCTCCAGCGCAGCCAGGGTCACGTCGGTCCCCGCCTGGGTCAGGGTCGAGACCATGACCACCGGCATGGGCCGCAGCCGCATGATCTTCTCGAGGAACTCCAGCCCGTTCATATTGGGCATCTCGACGTCCAGGGTGATGACGTCGGGGTTCAGCTCCTTGATCTTCGTGCGCGCCTCCAGCGGATCGGCGGCCGTGCCGACCACGTTGATCTCCGGATCGCGGCGCAGGACGGCGCTGATCAGGCTGCGCATGGTGGCGCTGTCGTCCACCACCAGGACCGAGACCGCGCTCATGCCCCCGCGCCCTTGACGTAGGTGGTCAGGCCGGCCGGCTGCAGCTGTTGCGCCGCCGGGCCCGTCACCCGCTCGGAATGGCCGATATAGAGGACGCCGCCGGCGTTCAGGATCGGCGTAAACCGGCCCCAGACCCGCTCCTGGGTCGCGTCGTCGAAATAGATGACCACGTTGCGGCAGAAGATGACGTCGAAGCGGCCGCGCATCGGCCAGTCGCCGATCAGGTTCAGCTCCTTGAACGCCACCAGACGGCGCAGCGTCGCATCGGCGCTGAACCGGCCCGGCGCGCCCGCGACCGGCGTGAAATGCTTGCGCGACGCGGCCGGGACCGGGGCCAGCAGATCATCGGAATAGACCCCCGCCGCGCCCTCGGCGACCATGTTGGGGTCGATGTCGGTGGCCAGGATGCGCACGTCCAGTTCCGCCGCTTCCGGCAGGACGTCCAGCACCGTCATCGCCATCGAATAGGGCTCCTGCCCGTTCGAACAGGCGGCGGACCACAGGCGCACCCGCCCGCCCGCCCGCGCCTTGGCGGCCAGTTCCGGCATCACCTTGTCGCGCAGGTGATCGAAGTGGTGCGGCTCGCGGTAGAAGCGGGTGACGTTGGTGGTCAGGGCCGCCATCATCGCCTGGCGCTCGTCCACGCCCTCTACGCCGTCGATCAGGGCGCAATAGTCGCGGAAGCTGCGCAGCCCCAGCACGCGCAGCCGCTTGGCCAGGCGCGAATAGACTAGCGCTGCCTTGCCTTCGCTGAGGGCGATGCCTGCGTGAGCGTGCAGGGTCTGGGCGATGTGACGGAAATCCTCGGCCGTGAAGACGAACTCGCCTTCGACCAGGGCTTCGCGCCCGGCGACAGTCGTCATGCGGCTTCGGCCTCGCCTTCCGGCAGGACGTTGTTGAGGTCGATCAGGCTGATCATGCGGCCGCCCTCGACAGCGAAGATGCCCTTCACGAAGGACTTCACCTGTTCGCTGGCCACGTCCGGCGTCGGCTGGATGGCCGCGTCCGACAGCTGCACGATGTCCGACACCGCATCGACCAGCAGGCCGACCAGGCGCGAACCGACATGGGCCACCATGATGACGTGCCGCTCGGTCGGCTCGTTCGTGACCAGGCCGAAGCGCGCGCCCAGGTCGATGATCGGCAGCACCACGCCGCGCAGGTTGATGACGCCCTTCATATAGGCGGGCGAGCGCGGCAGGGGCGTGGCCGGGGTCCAGCCGCGGATCTCGCGCACGCTCATGATGTCGACGCAGAATTCCTGCTCGCCGATGCGGAAGGCGATCAGCTCGCGGTCGGTCCCGGCGACGTTCGGGGTCAGGGTCTGGTGTTCAGTCGGGGTCATGGTCTCAGCTCGCCATTTGCAGGTCGGAACGCGACGGGGTTCGGGAACGCTTGGCGGTCACAAGGGCGTCGATGTCGAGGATCAGGGCCACGCGGCCGTCGCCCAGAATGGTGGCGGCGGCTACGCCCTCGACGTGGCGGTAATGGGTTTCCAGGCTCTTGATGACGACCTGGCGCTGGCCGTGGATGGCGTCGACCAGCAGGGCCGCGCGCTGGCGGCTTTCGGTCTCGACGATCATCACCACCCCGCCCTTCAGCTCGGTCGGGGCGTCGCGGAAGCCCATGACCAGGCCGACGTCCACCAGCGGCACGAAGGCCTCGCGGAAGCGCAGCACGGGATCGACGCCGCCGACATAATGGATGTCGCCCTCGTTGGGGGTCAGGCTCTCGACGATGGCGGCCAGAGGCGCGACCAGGGTCTGATCGGCGGCGCCGACCACCATGCCGTCCAGCACCGCCAGCGTCAGCGGCAGGCTGAGGGTGAAGGTCGAGCCCTTGCCCGGATTGGAGGTGATGGAGATGCGCCCGCCCAGCGACTGGATCGAGCGGCGCACCACGTCCATGCCGACGCCCCGGCCCGACAGGTCCGACACCTCGGTCGCGGTCGAGAAGCCCGGCAGGAAGATCAGGTTGTCGATCTCGTCGTCCGACAGCACCGCATCCTCGGCGATCAGGCCGCGCTCGACGGCGATGCCCTTCACGCGCGGGCGATTGATGCCCTTGCCGTTGTCGGAGATCTCGATGACGATCCGGCCCGAGCGGTGCAGGGCCGCCAGACGCACCGTCCCCTCTTCCGGCTTGCCCGCCGCCAGACGGTCCGCCGGGCTTTCCAGCCCGTGGTCGATGGCGTTGCGCAGCATGTGGGTGATCGGCTCGGCCAGACGTTCGACCACGGTCTTGTCGACCTCGGTGTCCTCGCCGGACGTGACCAGCTTCACCTTCTTGCCCGTGGCCTCGGCCGCCTCGCGCACCAGGCGCGGCATCCGCTGGAACACCGACTTCACCGGCTGGGCGCGGATGGCCATGACGCTGTCCTGAATCTCGCGCGTCAGCAGTTCGAGGTCTTCCAGACCCAGACCGATGTCGGACGAGCGGGCCAGGCCGCTTTCGGTCACGCGCTGGGCCAGCATGGCCTGCTGGATGACCAGTTCTCCGACCGCATTGATCAGGCGATCCACCCGCTCCAGATCGACGCGGATGGTCACGGGCGCCGCAGCGGCGGGGGCCGTCGCTTGCACAGGCGCCGGAGCGGTCGGCGCGGGCGCAGGTTTGACCGGCGACGGCGCGACCGGCGCGGCGGGCGGAGGGGCCACGGGCGCGACGGCGACAGGCGCGGGCGCCTCCGTCGGCGCGGCGCCGACCGAGGCCAGCAGGGCGGCGATGTCCAGTTCCGGCGCAGCCGCGCGGGCCAGGGCCGAGGCGTCGCTGCCGTCCTCGTCGACCGCGGCGGCAGGCGCGGCATCGACCGGCGCCGCATCGCCCAGCGGCGTGACGCTCAGGTCGCAGTCCATCTCCACGAAGTCGAAGACCTCGCGCACCTCGGCCTCGCTGACGTCGGCGTTCAGTTCGATGGTCCAGATCAGATGGCTGTCGGTCGGCTCCAGCGCGTCCAGCAGCGGCAGGCCGCTGTCGTCCATCTGCACCCGCGTCGGGCCCAGACGGCCCAGTTCGCGCAGCAGCAGACCCGTCTCATTGGCGCTGGCGTAGAGGCGCGGGTGCGGACGGAAGACGACCCTCCACCCCTGCGATGCGCTCGGCGCCGACAGGTCGGGCGGCGGCGCCAGGGCGGCCAGGTCTGGCAAGGGCGGCAGGTCGGAAAGATCCGGCAGGCCCGCCGGAGCCTCGAACGCCCCAAGGTCCATGGCGACGGGCGTGAAGCCGAAATCGTCCTCTTCCGGCTCGGCCGCCGCGACCGGCGCGGCCCCGCCGTAGGTCAGGGCTTCCAGCTCGGCGACCAGACCGGCCGAGCGCACGGGATCGACGGGCGCGCCTGCGCCGCGCGCGGCGGCGACGTGGTCGGCCAGCACGTCCGCGGCGCGCAGCAGGGTCTTCACCGTCGGCTCGTCGCACGGTTTTCTGCCCGAGCGCAGCTCGTCCATCAGCGTCTCGAAGACGTGGGCGAAACGGACCAGGTCTTCCAGCCCGAAGGCCCCCGCCCCGCCCTTCACCGAATGGACGGCGCGGAAGACGGCGTTGATGACCTCGATATCCGTCGACCCGGACTCCAGCGTCAGCAGATTGCCTTCCAGATCGGCGAGCAGCTCCTCGCATTCCTGGAAAAAGGTCGCCTTGATCGCCTCGAACGGATCGTCGCTCATCGTCTTAGATCCTCAGGCCGCCACGCGGCGCACGGCGTCGACCAGACGCACGGGGTCGAACGGCTTGACGATCCAGCCGGTGGCCCCGGCCTCGCGGGCGCGCTGCTTCTTGGCGGCGTCGCTCTCGGTCGTCAGGACCAGCACGGGGACGGCGCTGAACGCCGGGTCGGCCCGCATCCCCTCGATGAAGCCGAAACCGTCCATACGCGGCATGTTGATGTCGGTGATGACGATGTCCGGGTTTTCGGCCTGAAGCACCTCCAGCCCGTGGACGCCGTCCTCGGCCTGGACCACGCGATAACCCGCGTCCTTGAGCGCCAGCATCAGCATGTCGCGCATAGTGCGTGAATCATCGACGGTCAGAACGGTCTTGGTCATTGGGGGGCGTCCTGTGCGGAGAGATCGGAGGGCGAAGCGCCGAAGGCGCTCCATTGGGTCGTCAGCGCCTCGGACGCATTGACGAAGGTCAAAGCCTGGCCGTCGGCGCGCCAGGTGCGGATCGCCGACAACAGCAGCTGAAGGCACAGCCCGCCCAGCCGCTCGACGGCCGAGCCGTCCAGCGTCAGGGCCTGACCGCGCGCCGCCAGCAGCTCGCCCTTCAGCGGCTCGGCTGCGCGCAGGTCCAGAACCGGGGGCAGAACGACCGTGGCCGTCATCAGAACTCCTCCCAGCCGTCTTCGATGGCTTCAGGCTTCAGGGCAGCGCCGCCGCGTCCCATGGTCTTCAGGGCGGCGACCGTCTCGGCCACCGGCTGCGGCTTGCGGGCAGGCGCGGGCTCGGCGGCGACCGAGGCGGGCTTGGCCTTCGGCGCCGAGACCGGAGCGCGAAGCTGAGCGACGGCCTGCGTCGTCTGCCTCACCTTGAAGTGCGCCACCGAGGCGGCCAGGACGTCGGCCTCCTGGGCCAGCGAGTGGCTGGCGGCGGTCGATTCCTCGACCATCGCAGCATTCTGCTGCGTCACCTGATCCATCTGGTTCACGGCGGTGTTGACCTGTTGCAGGCCCGTCGCCTGCTCCTGGGCCGAGGCCGAGATTTCAGAAACCAGACTATTGATCTCGGCCACTTCATCCACGATTCGGCTCAGCGCCTCGCCCGCCCGGCCCACCAGGTCGACGCCCTGTTCGACCTGACGGCTGGAGGCGGTGATCAGAGTCTTGATCTCCTTGGCGGCCCCGGCCGAACGCTGGGCCAGGGCGCGCACTTCGGAGGCCACCACGGCGAAGCCGCGGCCGGCGTCGCCCGCGCGCGCCGCCTCGACGCCCGCGTTCAGCGCCAGAAGGTTGGTCTGGAAGGCGATCTCGTCGATCACGCCGATGATGGCGCCGATCTGGTTCGACGACTGTTCGATGGCGGTCATGGCGGCGACCGCCTCGCCGACGACCAGGCCCGAAGCCTCGGCCTCGCCGCGCGTCTTCTGCACCACGTCGGCGGCCTGACGGGCGCCGTCGGCGGTGCGGTTCACCGTCGTCGTGATCTGGTCCAGGGCCGCAGCGGTTTCCTCGAGGCTGGCAGCCTGTTGTTCGGTGCGGCGCGACAGGTCGTCCGACGCCTGGCTGATCTCGCTCGAGCCCGAACGGATGGCCGCGACATTGGCCGCCACCGAGGCGACGGCCTTCTCCAGCTGCGCAATGGCGTCGTTGAAGTCGGCCCGCAACTGTTCGGCGTTCGGCGCGAACGTCACCTCGATGCGATGGGTCAGGTCGCCCGACGCCATGGCGTTCAGGCCCTGGCCCAGGGCGGTGATGGCGATGCGGTCCTCCTCGGCGGCCTTGGCCTTTTCGGCCTCGACGCGGGCGCGCTCCTCGGCCGCCGCCTGGCGCTGGGCCACGGCCTCGGCTTCCAGCCGCTCATTGGCGATGGCGGCGTCCTTGAACGCCAGGACGGCGGCGGCCATCTGGCCGACCTCATCCTTGCGGCCCATGGCGGGCACCTGGATCGACTTGTCGCCGCCGGCCAGGCGACGCATCGCGGCCGTCATGGCGGCGATCGGCTTGGCGATCGACTGGGCCAGAACCAGACCCGAAGCCACCGACAGGATCAGCGCGACCAGCACGCCGACGCCCAGGGCGATCTTGGTGGTCCGGAAGGCCGCATCCTGCGCCTTCAGGGCCGCCGCCTTGCGGGTCTCCTGCGCGTCGCTGATCTCCTTGAACGCAACATCGACCGGATCCATGAACTGGTTCGGCAGGGCGCTGGCCGCCAGGGCCAGGGCGTCGGAATGGGTCTCGGGACGGCCCGCCAGGGCGATCTCGGGATTGATGACCGAGGCCTCATAGGCGGCGACCGCCTTGTCCAACGCGTCCATGCGGCCCAGGGCGCCGGAGATGTGCGACACCATCTGGCGCATCTCGGCCGAACCCTGCTTGTAGCGGGCCTGATGCGACTTGACCCGTTCCAGATAGTCCGGCGACAGCGTCAGAAGATAGGCGCGGGCGTTGCTTTCCTGCTGGTCCACCGACCGCTTCAGCACATTGGTCTGGCCGATGACGGTCTCGGCCAGGGTGACCGTGGCCTTGGCCTTCTCCAACTGCCCCACTTCAAACAGCACCACCCCGCCCAGCGTCACGATGACGGCCAGGATCAGGGCGAAGGCGCCCGCAAGCTTGCGCGATATTCTGACGTTGTCCAACTGCACGAGAGTTTCCTGTTCGAAAACGCCGAGCCCCCCCGGCGGATAGCTAAGGTAGAGGAGAGAGGGTTCAGAAAGCGTAAGTGAGAGCGCCGACCAGACGCCCGTCATAGTTGTCGCCCAGCGCATGGCTGTCGGTGTCGTACCAGCGCACATCCACCGCAAACCGCTCGCTCAGGTTGTGCTTCACGCCCAGATTCCAGGCGTTGTAATCGGCCCCTCCGTCCGCCGAGCGCACGCCGTAGGCCGCCGACGCCTTGGTGCGCGGCCCCAGGGCCGTCGACGCCTGCGCCTCGATCCACCAGGCCTCCTTGGTCGCGGCGAAACCGTCGGGCGTGTAGTTGACCCGCAGCCGCCCCGAAACGCGCCCGAACTTGCGCGAGGCGTCAGCCTGATATTCCCAGAAGTTGGAGTCGATCCCGGCGCGCGTGCCCGGCAGGTCTCGGTTGGCGACCGAAAGATCAAAGGCGAAACCGGCCGCCTTGGGCCGCCAGCCCAGACTCGTGACGATCTCGGCGTCCGACCCCTGAGACAGTTTGGCGGTCGAGGCGAAAACGGCGCCGTAGAAATCGCCGTACGCGACTTCGAGCGAGCCGTTCAGGCTGGGATCGCCGGCGCTCTTGCCCAGACCCTTGCCGACGTATTCGCTGGCGACGCCAAACTGGCCTTCGACAGACTGGGCCCCCGCAGGGGCCGCTAGCGCCGCTGACAGAGCGATGATCAAGCCGCCCGCGAGCGGATTACGGAGCGCGCGAGCGCCTTTCTGGCGTCGAGCGATGATTTGGAAGGGCATTCAGACCTCTTTGAGACTGATCCCCTTCTGCGTGAGACAACGGTAGGCAATCGTAAATTCGGCCGTACGTAGAAATCCGCAATTCATGTTGTCGCTGCGCAGATTTCTCTCATCAGAACGCCGTTCTATTTATTAACACTCGAGTAACCATGACGACGAAGATCACACATACCCACGTTACGACAGAAATGGACATTTTTTCAGCTCACAAAGAACTGTGAGCGATAATTGCATGTTAGCCGAGACCTATTTAAGAGGCCCCTCTTACCTGCCTTATGACGACGACGACACGGAAGGGCTCGCCTCCTGATCTAGCGGGAAGCGAGGACAAGTTCGATTTACTCAGTATTGGACCGCCGCTCCCGTGACATCGCCCCATTCCCGCCTCCTTGGGCGGCGGCTGTCGCCTTGGCGTGCGCCCTGTTCGCCGTTGCGGCTCTGACCATGGGGCTGGCGGCGCCGTCCTTCCCGCGCGACCTCGCCCTGATCGCCTTGACGGCGGCGCTGGCGGCTTCGACCGCCTCAATCCTGGTCTGGCGGCAGGCCTCGCGTCTCGCAAAGGCCCTGGCGGCGCGCGACGCCATGCTCCAGGTCGCCTTCCTGTCGACGCCGACCCTGATGCTGACCCGCGAGGGCGTCATCTCGCGCCTCAACGACACGGCGCTCGCCATGTTCAGGATCACCAAGGAGCAGGCCCTGGGGCGCCCCTTCGCCGATATGGTTCCAGGCTTCACCATGGCCGCCGTCATCGCCTCTGGGATGCCATCCGGCCTGCTGAAAGCCGACGCCGACTATTGGGTCGGCCGACGAGCCGACGGCTCGACCTTTCCGGTCGGCGTGCAGTTCGGCCTGGCGCCGGGCGGGCCAGACCAGGATTTCGTGGCCCTGGGCCTGGCCGACCTGACGCTCCACTACGCCGCAGAGACGCAGGCGCGCGAACTGCACGCTCAGTTGAACACCGTCTGGCGGCTGAACTCCCTCGGCGAAATGGCCGCCACCCTGGCCCATGAACTGAACCAGCCGCTGAGCGCGGCCAGCGGCTACATGCACGCCAGCCGGGCCGACATGGAGAAGGCCGGATCCCTGGGCGACAGCGCCTGCCGCACCCTGGACCTGGCCCAGGCCCAGCTGTTGCGCGCGGGTCAGATCATTCGCCGCATCCGCGCCTTCCTGAGCCAGGAGACCGGCGGCATGGGCGACGAAAGCGTGGCGGCCATGATCGAGACCATGAAGCAGATTTTGACGCGAATGGGCCAGGACAAGGATGTCGCCGTCCGCATCGATCTGGACGCCGACGGCGACCGGGTGCGGGCCGACCGCATCCAGTTCCAGCAGGCGGTCGTCAACCTGGTCCGCAACGCCGTCGAGGCGGCTGCGGGCGGCGTCGGCGCCCAGGTGCGCATCCTGGGCCTCGCCGAGGCCGACGGCTATCGCATCAGCATCGAGGACAACGGCCCCGGCGTCGCCGACGATCAGCGCGACCGTCTGTTCCAGCCCATGACCAGCACCAAGCCCGGCGGCATGGGTCTGGGCCTGTCCGTCACGCGCACCATCGTCGAACGGCACGGCGGCGTCCTGAACGTCGGGCGCAGCCAGGCCCTGGGCGGCGCCGCCTTTTTCTTCACCCTGCCCAAGGAACAGGAGGCCAGGACCGCGTGAGCGATCATTCCGTCTTCGTCATCGACGACGATTCCGCCGTGCGCGACGCCCTCCTGCGGGTGTTGCGCGGGCGCGGCGTGCGCGCGCGCGGCTTCTCCAGCGGGACCGAGTTCTTCGCCGCCCTGCCAGAGGACGCCTCGGCCTGCGTCATCACCGACGTACAGATGCCGGGCATGGACGGAACCGAGATCGTACGCCGCCTGGCCGAACTGCGCGGCGAGACCTGGCCCGTCATCGTCATCACCGGCCACGCCGACGTCTCCATGGCGGTGCAGATGATGAAAAACGGCATCGTGGACTTCATCGAAAAACCCTTCGATCCCACCCGCCTGGTCGAGGTGGTGAAGGGTTGTCTGGCCAGGCTCGGAGAGCTGGACGCCCGCCAGCAAGCGCGCCAGCAGGCCCGCGTGCGCCTGGGCCGCCTGACCCCGCGCGAGCGGCAGGTCTTCGACGCCCTGGTCGCCGGCGCCTCCAACAAGGAGATGGCCCTGAACCTGAAGATCAGCCCGCGCACGGTCGAGGTCTTCCGCGCCAAGGTCATGACCAAGATGGAGGCCGACAGCCTGCCGGCCCTGGTCCGCATGGGGCTGATGCTCAGCTAGACGTTTCGTCTCCTTGCAGCCGCGCCCGCTCCGGCGCGTTATGTCGGCTCCCCGACCGCGACCAAGGAGCCGCCCCATGTCCGATCCCGCCCGCCTGCTCCGCCGTCAGGCCTATGTCGACGGCCGCTGGATCGACGCCGACGGCGGCGGGACCATTGAAGTGACCAACCCGGCCACCGGCGAGGTTCTGGCGACCGTCCCCGACATGGGCGCCCTTGAGACCCGCCGCGCCGTCGCCGCCGCCGAAGTCGCGATGAAGCCGTGGGCCGCCAAGACGGCGGGCGAACGCGCCCGCATCCTGCGCCGCTGGTTCGATCTGATGATGAGCGAGCAGGACGCCCTCGGCCGTCTGCTGACCCGCGAGCAAGGCAAGAGCCTGACCGAGGCCAAGGGCGAGATCGCCTACGCCGCCGGCTTCATCGAATGGTTCGCCGAAGAGGGGAAGCGCACCTACGGCGAGGTCATCCCGACCCACGACGCCTCAAAACGGCTGGTGACGCTGCGCCAGCCGGTCGGGGTGGTGGGGGCCATCACGCCGTGGAACTTCCCCGCCGCCATGATCACCCGCAAGGTCGGCCCGGCCCTGGCCGCCGGCTGCGCCGTGGTGCTGAAGCCCGCCAGCCAGACGCCGCTCTCGGCCCTGGCCCTGGCCGTTCTGGCGGAAGAGGCGGGCCTGCCGCCCGGCCTGTTCAACGTCGTCACCGGCTCAGCCTCGGCCATCGGCGGCGAGCTGACGTCCAATGAGACAGTCCGCAAGATCAGCTTCACCGGCTCGACCGAGATCGGCCGCCTGCTGATGAAACAGTCCGCCCAGACCATCAAGAAGATGAGCCTGGAGCTAGGCGGCAACGCCCCCTTCCTGGTCTTCGACGACGCCGACATCGACGCCGCCGTGGCGGGCGCCGTGGCCTCGAAATACCGCAACGCAGGCCAGACCTGCGTCTGCACCAACCGCTTCTATGTGCAGGCCGCCGTCCACGATGAATTCGTCGCCAAGCTGACCCAGGCCACGCAGGCCCTGAAGGTCGGAAACGGCCTCGACGACGGCGTGCAAATCGGCCCCCTGATCGACGAAAAGGCGGTGAAGAAGGTCGAGGAGCACATCGCCGACGCCCTGGCCAAGGGCGCAAGCCTGCTGACCGGCGGCGCCCGCCATGAGCTGGGCACGACCTTCTTCCAGCCGACCGTCCTGTCGGGCGTGACCCAGGACATGCAGATGTGCCGCGAAGAGACCTTCGGCCCCGTCTCCGGCGTCGTCCGCTTCGAGACGGAAGAAGAAGGGATCGCCCTGGCCAACGACACCATCTTCGGTCTGGCCGGCTACTTCTACGCCCGCGATCTGAGCCGCGTCTGGCGCGTGGCCGAAGCGCTGGAGACCGGCATGATCGGCGTCAACACCGGCCTGATCTCCACCGAAGTCGCCCCCTTCGGCGGGATCAAGCAATCCGGCCTCGGCCGCGAAGGCTCCAGCCACGGCATCGAGGACTACCTGGAGATCAAATACCTCTGCATGGGACTCTAGGCTCCGCTTCCCGCGAGCGATTATTCGACCAAGGTCGCTCTCCGCAAACCTGCGTTCCTGCTGTCACTCTCCCTTCCGACGCTCGGCGCAAAGCACGCCGGGCGCGAGGGAACGCGCCGCGCATCGCGGCCGCACAGGAAGGGAACTGCCCATGACCGACCGCACCATGGGTGCGGCGGACGGCGGCGAGCACACGGTCGACAAGAACGACCGGCTGGTGATTCTCGCCTCCTCCGTCGGCACCGTCATCGAATGGTACGACTTCTATCTTTACGGCTCGCTGGCCGCGATCATCTCCGCCCAGTTCTTCTCGGGCGTGAACGAGACCACCGGCTTCATCTTCGCCCTGATGGCCTTCGCCGCCGGTTTCGCCGTGCGTCCGTTCGGGGCCATCGTCTTCGGCCGCATGGGCGATCTGTGGGGGCGCAAGAACACCTTCCTGGTGACCATGCTGCTGATGGGCGTCTCGACCTTCGTGGTCGGCCTGTTGCCGCCCTATGCGGCCATCGGCATCGCCGCGCCGATCATCCTGGTGCTGATGCGTCTGATCCAGGGCCTGGCTCTGGGCGGCGAATACGGCGGCGCCGCCACCTATGTCGCCGAGCACGCCCCGCACGGCAAGCGCGGCTTCTACACCTCCTTCATCCAGATCACCGCCACCGTGGGCCTGCTGCTCAGCCTGATGGTGATCCTGGGCGTGCGCTTCGCCGTGGGCGAGGAAGCCTTCGTCGAGTGGGGCTGGCGCATTCCCTTCCTGGTCTCGATCCTGCTGCTGGGCGTGTCCCTGTGGATCCGTCTGAAGCTGTCGGAAAGCCCGGCGTTCAAGCGCATGAAGGCCGAAGGCAAGGGCTCGACCACGCCCCTGAAGGACAGCTTCATGAAGTGGCCGAACCTGAAGCTGGTGCTGATCGCCCTGTTCGGCCTGGCGGCCGGTCAAGCCGTGGTCTGGTACACGGGCCAGTTCTACGCCCTCTTCTTCCTCGAGAAAACGCTCAAGGTCGATCCGGCCCTGTCGAACATCCTGATCGCCGCCGCCCTGGCGCTGGCGACGCCCTTCTTCGTCTTCTTCGGCTGGCTGTCGGACAAGGTGGGGCGCAAACCGATCATCCTGATCGGCTGCCTGCTGGCCGCCCTGACCTACTTCCCGCTGTTCCACGCCCTGACCGGCGCCGCTAACCCGCGCCTGGCCGCCGCCGTGGCCGAGTCGCCGGTGACCGTCTACGCCGATCCGGCCGACTGCCACTTCCAGTTCGACCCGGTGGGCAAGACCGTCTTCAACAGCTCATGCGACATAGCCAAGACCCACCTGGCCAAGGCGGGCGTCACCTACGTCAACGAAGCCGCCCCGGCCGGAACCGTGGCCCAGGTCCGCATCGGCGATCAGGTGGTCGACAGCTTCAACGGCAAGGTCATGCCCAAGGCCGACTTCGAAGCCCAGAAGAAGACCTGGGACGCCGGCCTGACCGCCGCCCTGACCCAGGCCGGCTATCCGGCCAAGGCGGACAGCGCCCTGGTCAACAAGCCCATGGTGATCGGCATCCTGTTCCTGCTGGTGCTGTATGTGACCATGGTCTACGGGCCGATCGCCGCCGCCCTGGTCGAGATGTTCCCGACCAAGGTGCGCTACACCTCCATGTCGCTGCCCTATCACATCGGCAACGGCTGGTTCGGGGGCTTCCTGCCGACCACGGCCTTCGCCATGGTCGCCGCCACGGGCAATATCTACTACGGCCTGTGGTACCCCATCGCCATCGCCGTGCTGACCCTGATCGTCGGCGTCCTCTTCGTGAAGGAAGGCAAGGACGTGGATATCCACGACTGATCGAGCGGCTTCGCAACAACTGACTTTCGCCAACCTGCGGGCGGTCCGGCTTCGGCCTGGCCGCCCTCTTTTTTCGCTTGCCCGCGTGAGCGCGCCCGGCCCAGATGACGCCCATGTTCAGCCTCGCCACCCTGGCCCTGACGGCCTTCTACATGGCCGCCCTGTTCGGTATCGCCTGGTGGTACGAGCGGCCGCAGATCAAGGCGCGGCGCGGGATGCTGGGGCCGTCGCTCTACGCCCTGTCGCTGGCCATCTACTGCACGTCGTGGACCTATTACGGGGCGGTGGGCACGGCCGCGCGCGACGGGTGGGAGTATCTGCCCATCTACGTCGGGCCGATCCTGGGGCTGACCCTGCTGCTGCCGCTGTGGCGGCGCATCGCCTCGGCCGCCCGACGCGAGAACGTCGGCTCGATGGCCGATTTCATCTCGTCGCGCTACGGCAAGAGCCCGGCGCTGGGCGCGGCGGTGGCGGGCGTCGCCATCCTGGGCTCGGTCCCCTACATCGCCCTTCAGCTCAAGTCGCTGTCGATGGCGGGCGAGATGATCACGGCGGGCACCCCCGTCGCCGGGTCCGAGAGCCTGACCGTCCTGGTCATGGCGGCGGTGCTGGCCGGGTTCGCCATCCTGTTCGGCGCGCGACGGCCCGACCTGACCGAGCACAACCGCGGCCTGATCCAGGCCATCGGCATCGAGTCCATCGTCAAGCTGGCCGCCCTGCTGGCCGTCGCCGTCTTCGCCGTCGCCCTGCTGGCCGCCTCGCCCTCGCGTCAGGCCGCAGCCGACAGCCTGGGCCAGTTGGGAACGTGGCCGCACATCGACGCCCGCTTCATGGCCATCACCCTGGTGGCGACCCTGGCCATCTTCTGCCTGCCGCGTCAGTTCCACGTCGCCTTCGTCGAGGGCGGCGACCCGGCCCAGGTGCGCCGCGCGCGCTGGATCTTTCCGCTGTATCTGATCCTGACCACCCTGGCGGTCCTGCCGCTGGTGGCGGCGGGCGGCCTGTTCCGGCCCGAGACCAACCCCGACCTGCTGGTGTTGGCCCTGCCGTTCGGCGCGGGACAGAGCCTGCTGACCGCCGTGGTCTTCGTCGGCGGCTTCTCGGCCGCCACCGCCATGGTCATCGTCGAGGCCGTGGCCCTGTCGGCCATGGTGTCCAACAACCTGGTCCTGCCGCTGATGGGGGCGGGACGCCGGCGCGGCGCGGCCCAGCCGGACATGGCGCGAGCTCTGCTGAACATCCGCCGCCTGGCCATCGTCGCCCTGCTGCTGCTGGCCTGGCTCTATTATCTGGCGATGGACCGCTCCAGCGGCCTGGCGGCGATCGGCCTGGTGTCCTTCGCCGCCCTGGCCCAGTTGGCGCCGTCGCTGTTCGGGGCGGTGCTCTGGCGCGGCGGGCGGGCCAGCGGCGCCCTGGCGGGACTGGCGGCGGGGATGACGGTCTGGGCCGTCATGCTGGCCGCGCCGCAACTGGCGCCCGGCTTCGGCCTGAACGTCCCCGCCATGCTGGGGCTGGAAGACCCGTTCGCGGCGGGGGTCTTCCTCAGCCTCTCGCTGAACCTCGGCGTCTTCGTCCTGGTGTCGCGCGCGCGGCCGCCGCGCCTGATCGACCGGGTCCAGGCCCGCGCCTTCGTCGACCGGCTCGGCCCCGACTGGCTGGAGGGGCGCGGCGGCTCGGCCGGGGCCTCGGTCGGCGACCTGCGCGCCCTGGTCGCCCGCTTCATCGGCGACGAGCGGGCCGAGCGCGCCTTCGCCGCCTGGGCGCGCGAAACCGACGTCAGGCTGAAGGACGCCGACCCGGCCGACGCCGCCCTGGCCCGCGCGGCCGAGCGGATGCTGGCCGGGGCCGTCGGCGCCGCCGCCGCCCGCCGCGTTCTGGCTGCCGCCCTGGCTGCCGGAGGCCGCGCGCCCGAGGACGTGGTGCGGATGCTCGACGAGGCGTCTCAGGCCGTCCAGTTCAACCGCGACCTGCTGCAGACCACGCTGGACAACATCGATCAGGGCGTCAGCGTCGTCGACGAAGACCTGCGCCTGACCGCCTGGAACCGCCGCTATGTCGAGATGTTCGGCCTGCCCGCGGGCTTCGTCCACGTCGGCCTGCCGGTCGCCGCCGTCTATCGCCTGAACGCCGAGCGCGGCGAGGCGGGCGTGCCGGATCACGAGATCGACGCCTGGGTCGAGCGACGGCTGGAGGCCCTGGCCCGCCGCATCCCCCACGACCACGAGCGCGAACAGCCCGACGGCCGCATCCTGCGCTCCTCCGGCGCGCCCATTCCCGGCGGCGGCTACGCCACCAGCTACACCGACATCACCGCCTTGCGTCGCGCCGCGCGCGAGCTGGAAGAGGCCAACGAACGGCTGGAGGCCCGCGTCGCCGACCGCACCGAACGGCTGGAGGAGGCTCGCCGTCAGGCCGAGGACGCCACAGCCTCCAAGACCCGCTTCCTGGCCGCCGCCAGCCACGACCTGCTGCAGCCGCTGCACGCCGCGCGCCTGTTCATAGCGGCCCTGAGGGAAGACGCCGACCTGGCCGGATCGCCCGCGCGCGGCCTGGCGACCAATGCCGACCGCGCCATCGACAGCGCCCACCGCCTGCTGACCGCCCTGCTGAACCTGTCCAAGCTGGAGGCGGGCGGGGTCCAGCCCGCCGTGGCGCCGCTGGCCCTGGGCGGTCTGTTCGACGAACTGGCGCGCGAGTTCGCCCCCGTCGCCCGCGCCAAGGGGCTGACGCTGACGGTGGCGCCGTCCAGCCTGTGGATCGCCTCGGACCGCGACCTGCTGCGCTCCATGCTGCAGAACCTGATCGCCAACGCCATCCGCTACACCGACCGGGGGCGGGTGCTGATCGGCGCCCGGCGCGACGGCGAGCGGGTGCAGATCCTGGTCAGCGACACCGGGCGCGGCATCGCCGAGGCCGACCGGCAGGCGGTCTTCGGCGAATTCGTCCGCCTGCCCGGCGCCCCGGTGGACGAGCCGGGCGCGGGCCTGGGCCTGGCCATCGTGCAGAAGCTGTCGGACCTGCTGAGACACCCCCTGTCGCTGGCCTCGCGCGTCGGGCGCGGCACGACCTTCCGCGTCGCCGTCCCCCGCGCCGCCGCCCGGCCCGAGCCGGAGATCATGTCCGACGACCGCCGCCTGCCGCTGGCGGGCCTGCGGGTGCTGTGCGTGGACAACGAGCCCGCCATCCTCGACGCCCTGACGGCCCTGCTGGACCGCTGGGGCGCGCAGGCCGTAACGGCGCGCTCAGTCGCCGAAGCCCGCGCGGCCGACGGCCCGTTCGACGCGGCCCTGGTCGACCTGCATCTGGGCGACGACGAGCCGGACGGTCTGGCCGCCGTGGACGCCCTGCGCGCGCGGGGCGTCAGGCGCATCGCGCTGGTGACGGCCGACACCCGCGACGGCCTGAAGGAAAAGGCGGCGGCCGCGGGGGCGGTGCTGCTGCCCAAGCCGGTCAAACCGGCGGCGCTGAAGGCCTTCCTCCGCAGCTGACCCTTCTCCC
Source organism: Brevundimonas sp. ZS04 (assembly GCF_001956865.1). Taxonomy (NCBI): domain Bacteria; kingdom Pseudomonadati; phylum Pseudomonadota; class Alphaproteobacteria; order Caulobacterales; family Caulobacteraceae; genus Brevundimonas; species Brevundimonas sp. ZS04. The sequence continues at coordinate 95,619 of NZ_MTHE01000005.1, read as the reverse complement.
CTTGCGGGAGAAGGGAGATGATGCGCTATCGTCTTCGGCTGCTGGAGCGCCCGCTAAATATCCAGCGACTGCGCCAGGATCACCGCCTGGGTCCGGTTCTGCACGCCAAGCTTGCGGAAGACGCTGGTCAGGTGCGCCTTGATGGTGGCCTCGGTGACGCCCAGGTCGAAGGCGATCTGCTTGTTCAGCCTCCCGACCTTCAGCCCCTCCAGAATCCGCAGCTGCGACGGCGTCAGGCTGGCGATGCGGGCCTGAAGGTCCGCTTCTTCCTCGCCCGCCGCCTCGACCTCGGGCGCCCAGCTGTCGCCTTCGAGGATGGCCCGGATGGCCTCGACCATGGTCGGCAGGGCCGCCGACTTGGGAATGAAGCCCGCCGCCCCCAGCGACAGGGCGCGGCGGATGGTCGGCGCCTCCTCGCTGGCCGAGACGACGGCGACCGGCACGGCCGGGTGATCGGCGCGGATCAGGGTCAAGCCCGTCATGCCGTCCACGTCCGACAGCTTCAGATCCAGCAGCAGCAGGTCCGTCGCCGCCGCGCCCAGGGCGGTCTGCGCCTCGGCCAGGCTGGCGCATTCGACGATCAGGGCGCCCTCGGACGCCTTTTCGACGGCCGACTTCAACGCCGCCCGAAACAGGGGATGGTCGTCGGCGACGACAATGCGGTCCATAGGCGTCCTTCCCACGCGCGGTTCTTGTTCGTTCGGCCGCGTCGCGACGACACCATGCCGCGCCTCGACTTTGGTCGAAACTAGACGAATGGCTAATGGCCGCAAACCCGGAGCGCGCGGAATGCTGCCGTCCTGAGGCCTGCGACAGACAGGTCCGGAACAACGGTCTGGGAGGACCACGCATGGGAAGCTGCCGTTTGTTCGGCGGCGTGGCTGCGGCCGCGCTGCTGCTCGCGCCCGGCGCCGCACTGGCTCAAGACGCCAGCGCGGCCCTGGAAGCCCGTATCGCCCAGCTCGAAGCCGAGCTTAACAGCCTGAAATCCGAAGTCGCCGCCGCCCGAACGCAGCAGGCCTCGCAGGCGCAGGACATCATCCGTCTGGAGACGCGGCCGGCGCCCGCGCCGACGCCGGTCTCCGCCCCGGCGGCGCCTTCGGACGGCTTCCGCATCGGCGACCACACGGTGAAGTTCGGCGGCTTCATCAAGACCGACTTCATGGCGTCGAAATATTCCGGCGGCGACCCGGCCAACGGCGATCCCTTGCGCGACTATCACCTGCCCGGCGCCATTCCGGTCGGCGGTACGGACGAAGACGTCGCCACCGACTTCAACGCCCGCCAGACCCGCTTCTGGCTGACCACCGACGGCGTGGTGGCCGGACACAAGATCGGCACGCGGCTGGAGATGGACTTCCAGACCCTGCCCGGCTCGGGCGATCAGCGCACGACCAGCGGCTCGAACCCCGCCCTGCGCCGCGCCTTCGTCACCATCGACAACTGGCTGATCGGCCAGGAGTGGACCAACTTCCAGAACACCGCCGTCCTGCCGGAATCGGCGGACTTCGTCGGCGCGGCCGAGGGCACGGTCTTCGCCCGTCAGGCCCAGGTCCGTTATACCCGCGGCCCCTTCTCCATCGCATTGGAGAACCCCGAGACCACCGTCACCCCCTTCGGCGGCGGCGCCCGCATCGTGGCCGACGACAACAGCCTGCCCGACCTGACCGCCCGCTACGCGCTGAGCCGCCCGTGGGGCGACGTTCAGCTGTCCGGCCTGGTGCGTCAGCTGAAGTATCAGAACCCGGCGACCAACATCGATTCCACCGCCACGGGCTGGGGCCTGTCGGCCTCGGCCAAGTTCAAGGTCGGGGCGCAGGACGACATCCGCCTGATGCTGACGGGCGGCGAAGGCATCGGCCGCTATGTCGGGCTGAACTTCTCCAACGACGCGGTGCTGGACGCCTCGGGCGATCTGGAGGCCATCGGCGTGGTCGCGGGCTTCGCCGCCTATCGCCACGTCTGGGCGCCGGGCTGGCGCTCCAGCCTGATCTGGTCGACGCAGAAGGTGGACAACGACACGGCCCTGACCGGGACCGGCGTCAACCGCTCGGCCCAGAGCCTTCACGCCAATCTGATCTGGTCGCCGGTCACGGCGTTTGATGTGGGCGCCGAGGTGATGTTCGCTGATCGCAAACTGGAGTCAGGGCTGGACGGCGACATGACCCGTCTGATCCTGTTCGCCAAATACGGCTTCTGAAGCCGCAAAAGAAAAAGACCCTGGAGGAAATCGCGTGTCTGATCCGGAAATCTATCCCGTCCCCGCCGAACTGGCCGCCCGCGCCCACATGGACCGCGCCGGCTATGAAGCGGCCCGGATGCAGGCGCGCGAGACCCCCGAGGCCTTCTGGGCCGAACAGGCCGAGCGCCTGGACTGGATGACCTTCCCGACCAAGATCAAGGACGTCTCCTTCAAGAAGGCCGACTTCCGCATCCGCTGGTTCGAGGACGGGGTGCTGAACGCCTCGGTCAACTGCATCGACCGCCACCTGCCCGCCCGCAAGGACGAGGTCGCCATCCTGTGGGAAGGCGACGAGCCGACCGACAGCGAAGCCGTCACCTTCGGCCAACTTCATGAGCGTGTGTGCCGCCTGGCCAATGTGCTGAAGGCCAACGGCGTCCAGAAGGGCGACCGCGTCACCATCTATCTGCCGATGATCCCCGAGGCGGCGTACGCCATGCTGGCCTGCGCCCGCATCGGCGCCGTGCATTCGGTCATCTTCGGCGGCTTCTCGCCCGACAGCATCGCCGGGCGCATCGAGGACTGCCAGTCGACCTTCGTCATCACCGCCGACGAAGGCTGCCGCGGCGGCAAGAAGGTTCCGCTGAAGGCCAATGTCGACAAGGCGCTGGAGAAGGTCGGGAGCGTGAAGACCGTCGTCGTCCTGCGCCATACCGGCGCCGACGTGCCCTTCGTCGAAGGCCGCGACCTGGACTGGGGCGTCGAGGCGGACAAGGCCTCGCCCGACTGCGCGCCCGAGCCGATGAACGCCGAAGACCCGCTGTTCATCCTCTACACCTCGGGCTCGACGGGCAAACCCAAGGGCGTGCTGCACACCACCGGCGGCTATCTGTTCTGGGCCAGCTATACGCATGAGCTGGTGTTCGACTATCGCCCCGGCGAGGTCTTCTGGTGCACCGCCGACGTGGGCTGGGTCACGGGCCACACCTATGTCGTCTACGGCGCCCTGGCCAATGCGGCGACGACCCTGATGTTCGAGGGCGTGCCCAACTATCCGACCGTCAGCCGCTTCTGGGAGGTGGTGGACAAGCATCAGGTCAACATCTTCTACACCGCCCCCACGGCCCTGCGCGCCCTGATGCGCGAGGGCGACGCCCCGGTGAAGACGTCCAGCCGCAAGTCGCTGCGCCTGCTAGGCACCGTCGGCGAACCGATCAACCCCGAGGCCTGGCGCTGGTATCATGAGGTCGTCGGCGAGAGCCGCCTGCCCATCGTCGACACCTGGTGGCAGACCGAGACGGGCGGCGCCCTGATCTCGCCCCTGCCCGGCGCGACGGACCTGAAGCCCGGCTCGGCGACCCTGCCCCTGCCCGGCGTCGAACTTGAAATCGTGGACGCGGAAGGGGGCGTGCTGAGCGGCGCGACCGAGGGCAATCTGTGCATCACCGACAGCTGGCCGGGCCAGATGCGGACGGTCTACGGCGACCACCAACGCTTCTTCGAGACCTATTTCTCGACCTATCCGGGCAAGTATTTCACCGGCGACGGCTGCCGCCGCGACGCGGACGGCTACTACTGGATCACCGGCCGGGTCGATGACGTCATCAACGTCTCGGGCCACCGCATGGGCACGGCCGAGGTCGAGAGCGCCCTGGTCCTGCACGACATCGTGGCCGAGGCCGCCGTGGTCGGCTTCCCCCACGACATCAAGGGCCAGGGCATCTACGCCTATGTCACCCTGGTGCGAGGCGTCGACGCCACCGAGGACCTGCGCAAGGAGCTGGTCGCTCACGTCCGCAAGGAGATCGGCCCCATCGCCGCCCCTGACGTGATCCAGTGGGCGCCGGCCCTGCCCAAGACCCGCTCGGGCAAGATCATGCGGCGGATTCTGAGAAAGATAGCCGAGAACGAACTGGGCGCCCTGGGCGACACCTCGACCCTGGCCGATCCGTCGGTGGTGGACGATCTGGTGAAGAACCGGGCGGCCTAGACCTTTCATCCGCTCATCCCGGCGTCCGCCGGGGTGGGCGGGTTCACTCTTCAGCTCCCCTCGAAGAGGCGGCCCCGGACGGCGCAAGCTGGACGGGGCCGCCCGCCTCGGCTTCAGTGGCGGGCATGAGCGGAACCCTCGACGGCCTGACCATCATCGAAATCGGCGGCATCGGCCCCGCCCCCTTCTGCGGCATGATGCTGGCCGATCACGGGGCGCAGGTGGTGCTGGTCCATCGTCCCGGCGCCGCGCCCGACCTGCGCGATCCCCTGAACCGCAGCCGCGCCCGTCTGGTCGAGGCCGACCTGAAGACGCCCGAGGGCGCCGCCCTGATCCGCGACCTCGCCGGCGCCGCCGACGGCCTGATCGAGGGCTTTCGTCCCGGCGTGATGGAGCGTCTCGGCCTCGGCCCCGACGCGCTGCTGGCCGACAATCCGCGCCTGGTCTACGGCCGCATGACCGGCTGGGGTCAGGACGGACCGCTGGCCCCGGCGCCGGGCCACGACATCGACTACATCGCCGTCTCGGGCGCGCTGCACGCCTTCGGCCGGGCGGACGAGAAGCCGACCCCGCCGATCAACATGGTTGGCGACTTCGGCGGCGGCGGGATGCTGCTGGCCTTCGGCATGGTCGCCGGTCTGCTGAAGGCCCAGCGCACCGGGCGCGGCGACGTCGTCGACTGCGCCATGACCGACGGCTCCGCCCTGCTGATGAGCATGATCTGGGGCTTCCGCCAGAACCTGCCCGCGCCCCTGCCGCCCAGCCTGGCCTGGCGCGACGAGCGCGGCGTCAACCTGCTCGACACCGGCGCGCCCTTCTACGAGGTCTATGAGACGAAGGACGGCAAATACGTCGCCGTCGGCGCCATCGAACCGGCCTTCTACATCGCCCTGATGCGGCTGACCGGGCTGGGCGGCGATCCCGACTTCGCCATGCCCTTCGACCCGGCCCAGTGGCCGAGGCTGAAGGACAAGCTGGCCGCCGTCTTCCGCACCCGCACCCGCGACGGCTGGTGCAGCGATCCCGACGCGCAAGGAGCCTGCGTCGCCCCCGTCCTGTCCATGACCGAGGCGCCCGACCACCCGCACAACCGCGCCCGCGAGGCCTTCGTCACCGCCCAGGGCGTGGTGCAGCCCGCGCCTGCGCCCCGGTTCCGGGACAGCCCGGCGCGGCGGCCGGAATAGAAGGCCGGTCACGAAATCACCGCTCGTCCCGGCGGACGCCGGGGCCCAGTGCTTTGGCCTCAAACGCGCGGCCTGAATAGGCAAGTCCTGTGCGCGCGCTCTCACTGGATCCCGGCCTCCGCCGGGACGAGCAGGGGTAAAGGTCAGCCCCCGTCCGTCCACACCGTCTTGTAGAGATCGAACCGGCGGTCGCGCAGGTTCCGCACCGTCCCCTGCGCCTTGGCCCAGGCCAGGTCGGACAGGTCCAGGTCCGCCACCGTCACCGTCTCGACGTTCTCGCTGGCCTCGGCCGCCACCCCGTCGCGCGCGAAGGGAAAGTCGCACGGCGTCAGGATGCAGGACTGCGCATACTGGATGTCCATGTTCTCGACGTTGGGCAGGTTGCCGACATTGCCCGACAGCACGACGTAGCACTGGTTCTCGATGGCCCGCGCCTGAGAGCAGTACCGCACGCGCAGATACCCCTGCCGGTTGTCGGTGCAGAAGGGGGTGAACAGGATGCGCGCCCCCTCGTCCGCCAGACGCCGCGCCAGTTCCGGGAACTCGGAATCGTAGCAGATCATCACCCCGATCGGCCCGCAGTCGGTGGGGATGGCGTGGACGCGGTCGCCGCCCTTGATGTTCCACCAGTGGCGTTCGTTCGGGGTCGGGTGGATCTTCTCCTGCTCATGCACCGAGCCGTCGCGCAGGAAGACGTAGGCGACATTCTGGATCTCGCCGTCCTCGGTCCGCGTCGGGTGCGAGCCGCCGATGATGTTGACGTTGTAGCCGACCGCCAGCTCGCGCATCGCCTCGACGAAGCGCGGCGTGTAGCGGGTCAGGGCCTCGATCGATTCCGCAGGCGTCAGCTTCTTCGTCTCCAGCGACAGCAGCTGAAGCGTGAACAGCTCGGGGAAGACCACGAAGTCGGCGCGATAGTCCGACACCACGTCGACGAAATATTCGACGTTGTCCATGAACTCGCGGAAGCTCTCGACCTTGCGCATCTGCAGCTGGACGGTGGCGACGCGCACCGTCTCCTTCACCGCAAAGGCCGCCCCCTTGCCCGTCGCCTCGACATAGTAGGGGTTGCGCCACACCCAGCGCGCCGCATGGCCCAGCGACGCCTTGTCCGACGGCAGATAGTTCAGCAGCACCCCCGCCGGCTCGAACCCCGAACGCTGGTGAAAGGCCATGATCGGATCCTTCACCTTGCGGTCGCGCACCGCCTCGACATAGGCGTTCGGATCGGGATAGGCGGCTCGGCGGCGCGAAAGACCCGGCATACGCCCGCCGAAGACGACGCCCTTCAGGTTCTGCGCCTCGCATAGGTCGCGGCGCGCGTCGTACAGGCGCTGGCCGATGCGCAGGCGGCGCCGGGCCGGGTCGACGCAGACCTCCATCCCGTACAGCCACGCGCCCGCCGGATCGTGTCGCGCCGCATAGCCGCCGCCGGTGATCTGGTCCCAGCTGTGCGGCCCCATGGCCGAGGCCTCGTCGATGCGGAAGCTGGCGGCGTAGCCGACGATCTCGCCCTCGAACTCGACCACGAACTGGCCGTCGGGATAGGTGGCGATCTGACCGCGCAGCATCCCCGGCGTATAGGGCGGCATGTCCTTGTAGACCCGCTCGACCAGGGCGTTGATCCCGGCGACGTCGCCCATGCGCGCGTTGCGGATGGTCAGGACGGCGGGCTTGGCCGGCTCGGCGGGCGGGACGGTTTGGGCGGTCTGAAGATCAGTCATCCCATCCTAACGCGCGAGCTTGGCCGTTGGATCATTTTCATCGTCTTGGACCCGCGCCGGGATGGGCGCACAATGGCGTCATGTCCGGCATGGCCCAGGAAATGGCGCAGGAAATCGAACTCAAGTTCCGGCTCGGCCCCGGCGCCGCCGCGCGCCTGGCCGCTCACCCGGCCCTGGCGGGCGAGGACAGCGTGCAGAGCCTGCGCTCCGTCTATTTCGACACGCCGGATCAGGCGCTGCGCCGCGCCGGCTGGGGCCTGCGCGTGCGCGCGACCGGCCGCGGCTTCGTCCAGACCCTGAAGGGCCAGACCGGCGGCGACGTCCTCAACCGCGCCGAATGGGAGACGCCCGTCCCCAGCGAGGCCCTGGACTGGCGGGCCGTCAAGACGACGCCCGCCGCCGCCCTGCTGAAGGGCCGCCGCCGCGACCTGTCGCCCCGCTTCGCAAGCACGGTGCGTCGCCGCGCCCGGCTGGTCGCCTTCGAGGGCGCCGTGATCGAGGCCGCCTATGACGAGGGCGAGCTGTCGGCGGGCGGCCGCGTCGAACCCTTGCGCGAACTCGAACTGGAGTTGAAGGACGGCCCGCCCCAGGCCCTGTTCGCCCTGGCCCGTCGCCTGTCGGCCGACATCGCCCTGGTCCCCCTGTTCGAGAGCAAGGCCGAGCGCGGCTGGCGCCTGGCCGAGGGGTCGGAGCGCGCGCCCCGTTTCGCCCGCGTCGATCCCCTGCCGCGCGCCCTGTCGGCCGAGGCCGCCCTGCGCCGCACGGCCCTGGCCGCCTTGGGCCAGGTCTCGGCCAACGCCGAACTGCTGCGCCGGGTGCGGCGGCCCGAGGCCCTGCATCAGCTGCGCGTGGGCCTGCGTCGCCTGCGCGCCGCCCTGTCCGTGTTCGCCCCCCTGCTGGGCGAGGACGCCGCTCCCGTCGTCGCCGAGCTGAAATGGCTGGCGCATGAGACCGACGCCGCGCGCGATCTGGACGTCTTCATCCGCGACGTCTTCCACCCCGCGGCGCTGGAGACGCCCGACCCCGACCTCGCTCCCCTGGGCCTGCGCCTGCTGGCGGCCCGCAGCGGGGCCTATCGCCGGGCGATGGCGGCGATCGATTCGCCGCGCTACGCCGCCCTGATGTTCGAGACCCTGGCCTGGATCGAGACCGGCGCCTGGCGGACCGATCCCGACCCCGTGCGCGCCTGGCGCCGACAGCGGCCCGTCGCCGCCTTCGCCGCCGAGGCTCTGGAGCGATTGAGCCGGCGCGTACAGCATGGCGGGCGACGCCTGGACCAGTTGGACGTCGCCGGTCGCCACCGTCTGCGCATCCGCGTCAAGCGTCTGCGCTATGCGGCCGAGTTCTTCGCCGGCCTGTTCGACCGCCCCGGCCGCGAGCGGCGTTTCCGCGCAGGTCTGGAGCAGGTCCAGGACGCGTTCGGCGCCCTCAACGACCTGGCCGTGGCGCGCGACCGCATCCCCGCCGAGGCCCGGCTGACCTCTCCCGAGATCGCCTTCACCGCCGGACGCCTGATCGGCCGCCGCGAACAGAGCGCCCCCGTCCTGCTGCTCGCCTCAAGCCGCGCCTTCGCCCGCCTGTCCCGCGCCCGGCGCTTCTGGCGGTAAGACTTACGACTAAATCGGTCGCATCGTGATAAATGTTCTCGTTCAGTTCACGAGAACATCTTGCGAACGGGAACAAACCGTGTCCATAGTCCGGCTCAACGAGGGAGCGGGTCCGTGGCGGGTCTCTCCCGAAGTCAGATGGGAATCATGGCAAGGGAGAGAAAACCAATGTCACAGGCGGCACTGAAGCTCGTGGGTAAAGAAGACGGCGACAAACAACGCGCTCTAGAGGCGGCGATCGCGCAGATCGATCGCGCCTTCGGCAAGGGCTCGGTCATGAAACTGGGCAAGGCCGGACAGGTGGCCGAGATCGAAAGCGTCTCGACCGGCTCTCTGGGTCTCGACATGGCGCTCGGCATCGGCGGCCTGCCGGTCGGCCGGGTGATCGAGGTGTTCGGCCCGGAATCCTCGGGCAAGACGACCCTGGCCCTGCACACCGTGGCCGAGGTCCAGAAGAAGGGCGGCGTGGCCGCCTTCGTCGACGCCGAACACGCGCTCGATCCCGTCTACGCTCAGAAATTGGGCGTGAACCTCGACGACCTGCTGGTGTCGCAGCCCGACGCGGGCGAGCAGGCGCTGGAGATCGTCGACACCCTGGTGCGCTCGGGTGCCGTGGACATCGTGGTGGTCGACTCCGTCGCCGCCCTGACGCCCCGCGCTGAGATCGAGGGCGAGATGGGCGACAGCCTGCCCGGCCTTCAGGCCCGCCTAATGTCGCAGGCCCTGCGTAAGCTGACGGCCTCCATCTCCAAGTCCAAGTGCATCGTCCTGTTCATCAACCAGATCCGTCACAAGATCGGCGTCATGTACGGTTCGCCGGAAACGACGACGGGCGGCAATGCGCTGAAGTTCTACGCCTCGGTGCGTCTGGACATCCGCCGCACCGGCGCGATCAAGAACCGCGACGAGGTGGTCGGCAACACCACCCGCGTCAAGGTGGTCAAGAACAAGGTCGCCCCGCCGTTCCGCGAGGTCATCTTCGACATCATGTACGGCGAAGGCATCTCCAAGATCGGCGAGATCATCGATCTGGGCGTCAAGGCCAACATCATCGAGAAGTCGGGTTCGTGGTTCTCCTACGACTCCACCCGCATCGGTCAGGGTCGCGAGAACGCCAAGGAGTTCCTGAAGAACAACCCCGACATGGCCCTCGCCATCGAGAAGGCGGTGCGCCAGTCGACGGCCAAGATCGCCGACGACATGCTGGGCGCGCCCGAGCCCGACGAAGGTCAGGATCTGGAGGGCTGACCCACCACCCCCAACGCCGTCATCCTCGGGCTTGACCCGAGGATCCAACCAGGCAGCGTGCTCTTCCTTTCCAGCCGTGATCGCGCTGACGATCCGATCCTCGGGTCAAGCCCGAGGATGACGGCCGGAGGCAAGGGCCCCCTGACGGCCAGAGCTTCTCCGTTCGCCGCCTCGCGACCCGCCTACCGACCCCGCGGGGCCGGTCGGACGGAGACCGGCCCGCCCGACCTGCGTCGGGCGGGCCTCTTTTTTGCCCGCTCAAGACGCCGCCCCGCCCTCTCTCCCGCTCATCCCGGCGGACGCCGGGATCCAGTGCTTTGGCTTCGGGGCGCGAGGGGCAATGGGTGGCGATGCGTGCGGCGCTCTCACTGGATCCCGGCGTCCGCCGGGATGAGCGGATGTTGAGATACGCCCATCAAACGCGTTTCTCAGTGCAACGGCCTTGTTTCCCTTCGGCGCCTACGGGCAGACTTCGCCTCGACCCAACGGAGCCTCCTCATGACCAGCCCCGCCACCGCCGACCTCTGCGACACCCACTCCGACGCGGTGAAGGTCTGCCAGACTCTCTTCAGCAGCTTCGGCCAGATCGCCGCCTTCCACGGCCCGATCCGCACCCTCAGCGTGCTGGATGACAACGCCCTGGTCCGCCAGACGCTGGAGCGCCCCGGCCAAGGCGCGGTCATGGTCGTCAACGGCGGCGGTTCGCTCAAACGCGCCCTGGTCGGCGACAATCTGGCCAAGCTGGCCATCGACAACGGCTGGGCCGGGATCGTCGTCCACGGCGCCGTGCGCGACGTGGCTGTCATCAACACCATGAACGTCGGCGTCAAAGCGCTTGGAACCGTTCCCCTGCGCGCGGACCGCGACGCCATCGGCGAGATCGACATCCCCACCGCCTTCGGCGGCGTCATCTTCACCCCCGGCGACTGGCTCTACGCTGACGAGGACGGCCTGATCGTCTCGCCGCATCGCCTGCACGACTAAGGCGCAAGGCTTTCTCCCGAACACGCCGTGCATAGACGGCCCAGCAACGCTTCGTCATGGTGAACGAATGAAGTCGCGCGCTCTCTCCATATCACTGGCGGTCATGCTGACGGCCCTGCCGCTTTCCGGATGCCTGACGCTCGCCGCCGTTCATCAGTTGCACGAGCAACATGAGTTCGAACGCCGCAACGCCTTCGACCCCAGCGCGCACGAGTGGGCCCTGGCTCCCGGCGCACCGATCGCGGGACGTCTGACCCTGACAGCCAGCTATCGCCAAGGTTACAGCGGAGTTGTCGAACCTATTCCGGACGAAACTCTGACTTGCGAACAACTGTTCATTCGACTGATCCCTGACACCCCGCACATGCGCTGGCTGCTAGAGCGACAGCACCGCCTTATCGTCACAGAGCGCGGCGATTGGCTTAACGGCTTCAGCGAACAACCTGAACGGTGGTCTTGGCCCGAAGCCGCATCGGCATCCTACATACGCGAAACGACTTGCGGGACGGGCGGCGCCTTCAGCTTCCCTTCCGTCCCTGCAGGGCCCTACCTGTTGCTTGCACAGCTGCATCCGACAGCCGAACGCGCGCCTCTCGTTCAGAACGACATCGTGTTGAAGTCCGTCATGGTAAAGGCAGGTGCTCCGCTCAACGTCCACATCCGCTCACGTAGCGCTCTGCACGGCCCGTTGACGCCGCGCTGAGACTGACCTCCGCCGGGTGATGCGTTCGGCGCAAAATCCCTATATGACGCCGGTTCCGATATTTCCTCCCGCGCGCCCGAGTTCCAGAGCGATACGCCCATGACCAGCCTGAAGCAGATCCGTTCCACCTTCCTCGACTACTTCGCCGCCGACGGCCACGAGAAGGTGCAGTCGGCTCCGCTCGTGCCGCAGAACGACCCGACCCTGTTGTTCGTCAACGCGGGCATGGTGCCGTTCAAGGACTACTTCACCGGCGCGGCCGTGCCGCCCTATAAGCGCGCCACCAGCTCGCAGAAATGCGTGCGCGCCGGCGGCAAGCACAACGACCTGGACAACGTCGGCTACACCGCGCGCCACCACACCTTCTTTGAAATGCTGGGCAATTTCTCGTTCGGCGACTACTTCAAGGACCACGCCATCGAGAGCGCCTGGGGCCTGCTGACCAAGGAGTTCGGCCTGGACCCCGCACGCCTGCTGGTCACCGTCTACCACACCGACGATCAGGCCTTCGACATCTGGAAGAAGGTGACGGGCTTCGCGGACCAGAAGATCATCCGCATCCCCACCAACGACAACTTCTGGGCCATGGGCGACAGCGGCCCCTGCGGCCCCTGCACCGAGATCTTCTACGACCACGGCGACCACATCTTCGGCGGCCCTCCCGGTTCGCCGGACGAGGACGGCGACCGCTTCGTCGAGATCTGGAACAACGTCTTCATGCAGTTCGAGAAGGAGAACGACGAGATCGTTCGCGAACTGCCCAAGAAGTCGGTCGACACCGGCATGGGCCTGGAGCGCATCGCCGCCGTCCTGCAGGGCGTCCACTCCAACTATGACGTCGACCTGTTCAAGAGCCTGATCAACGCCTCGGAAGAACTGACCTCGACCAAGGCCGAGGGCGAGCGCGCCCCGTCGCACCGGGTCATCGCCGACCACCTTCGTTCGACCGCCTTCCTGATCGCCGACGGCGTGACGCCCTCGAACGAGGGCCGGGGCTATGTCCTGCGCCGCATCATGCGCCGCGCCATGCGGCACGCCCACCTGCTGGGCGCCGCCGATCCGCTGATGCACCGCCTGGTGCCGACCCTGGTTCAGGAGATGGGCGAGGCCTATCCGGAACTGGGCCGCGCCCAGGCCTTCATCGAGGACACGTTGAAGCAGGAAGAAATCCGTTTCCGCACGACCCTGGGCCGCGGCATGAACCTGTTCGATCAGGCCACGACCGGCTTCAAGGCTGGCGACATGCTGGACGGCCAGACGGCCTTCACCCTGTACGACACCTACGGCTTCCCGCTGGACCTGACGCAGGACGAGGCCCGCCGTCGCGGCTTTAGCGTCAACGTCGACGGCTTCGAATCCGCCATGGCTGAGCAGCGCGATCGCTCGCGCGAGCACTGGAAGGGCTCGGGCCAGACGGCCTCGGCCGGGGCCTGGCTGGCCCTGCGCGACCAGCACGGCGGCACGGAATTCACCGGCTATGAGTCCGAGACCGGCGAAGGCAAGGTTCTGGCCATCGTCAAGGACGGCGCCGAAGCTGCGTCCGCCGCGACCGGCGAAACGGTCGAGGTGCTGCTGGACAAGACCCCCTTCTACGGCGAAGGCGGCGGTCAGGCGGGCGACAAGGGCGCCTTCGTCTGGAGCGGCGGCGAAGGCCGCGTTCTCGACACCAAGAAGCACGGCGGCGACCTGCACGTTCACACGCTGGAAGTGACCAAGGGCGCGCTGGCCGCCGGCGCCGTCGTGACCGCCACGGTCGAGGAAGGCTCGCGTCCGACCACCCGCGCCAACCACTCGGCGGCCCACCTGTTCCACGCCGCCGTCAAGAACGTGCTGGGCGCCCACGTCGCCCAGAAGGGCCAGATGGTCGACGCCGAGCGCATGCGCTTCGACTTCAGCCACAACGCCCCGATGACGGACGAGGAGATCGCCCGCGTCGAGGACGAGGTGAACGCCGTCATCCGCCAGAACGTCCCGGTCACGACCGAGCTGATGACGCCCGACGCCGCCATCGCGGCGGGCGCCGTGGCCCTGTTCGGCGAGAAATATGGCGACGAGGTCCGCGTCCTGACCATCGGCCGCGCCCTGTCGGGTCCAGGCGCCTATTCGGTTGAACTGTGCGGCGGCACCCACGTCTTCCGTACCGGCGACATCGCCTTGTTCAAGATCGTCTCGGAAGGCGGCGTGGCCGCCGGCGTGCGCCGCGTCGAGGCCCTGACCGGCGAGGCGGCCCGCCGCTTCCTGCTGGATCAGGCCAATGTCGCCCGTTCGCTGGCCCAGGGCTTCAAGATCCAGACCGCCGAGGTTCCGGCCCGCGTCGAGGGCCTGCAGGCCTCGGTCAAGACGCTGGAGAAACAGGTCGCCGACCTGAAGAAACAACTGGCGCTGGGCGGCGGCGCGGGCGCCAATGCGGCCCCCGAAGAGATCGGCGGGATCAAGCTGATGGCCCGCGTCCTGGACGGCGTGGACGGCAAGGGCCTGCGCGGCGTGGCCGAGGACTTCAAGAAACAGATCGGCTCGGGCGTCGTCGCCCTGGTCGGCGTCGTCGACGGCAAGGCGGCCATCACCGTCGCCGCGACCCCGGACATGGCAGGCAAGGTGAATGCGGCCGACCTGGCCCGCGACGCCGTCATCGCCATGGGCGGCAAGGGCGCAGGCGGCAAGCCCGACTTCGCCCAAGGCGGCGCCCCGGACGGATCGAAGGCCGAGGACGGCCTGAACGCCATCCGCGCCGCGCTGAAGGGCTGATCGCCCGCACAGACTGAAACGACAAAGGGCGGCGCATTCGATGCGCCGCCCTTTTTCTTTCCTCCCCATGCAATGGGGAGGGGGACCGCGAAGCGGTGGAGGGGCCAGGACAATGGAACCAAGCAGTCCCTCCGTCTCGTCGGCTGCGCCGCCGATCCACCTCCCCATTACATGGGGAGGAGAAGCTTACTCCGGCGCCCCCAGATCAATCGCCGCCAGCTTCCAGCCGAACAGGTTGCGGCGCTTCATCAGCAGCGACACCGCCTCGTCCGGCTGGTCGTCGCGGGTCAGGGTGACGGCGAAGGTGTCCAGGTCGCGATAGCCCCACGACTGCCGCACGCGGTCATGGCCGCTCTTCGCCTTCGGTTCCGTTTCGACCGAAAGCGCGGGTTTGGGCGTCCGTCCCTCCTGCACCATCATGGAGATCGCCTGCGGGGTGACGAAGGCGTCCACCGCCCCGCCGACGATGGCGGGCGCCAGCAGCATCCCCAGGCCCGACAGGCCGCTGTCGGCCATGCGCGGGTCATTGCGCATCTCGGCCATCATGCGGGCGTTCAGCTCGTCCTTCAGACTGGCGCGGAAGGCGGGAAAGTCCACCTGGCGCTCCAGCCCTTTTTCATCCCCCGCCTTCGCCGCCTGGATCAACGACCGCGCCGCCAGCAAGGGCGATGCGGCGTAGGCGACCACAAGGACTGCGGCCGCAGCCACCCCCAGACGAATGATCAGTTTGCGATTCATCGGCCCTCCCCTGCCTTACGAACGCGACCAGACGACGACGAAACGGCGTCAAAATCCCCAAGAGTATTAGGGACATGGTTCGTCGGCGGGTTCAATGCGTGTTTTCACGCGGCTCCGTCCCCCTGTCCCCACGCCGTCCTCCTCGAGGATGACGACGCGTTTGAGGGGAGCGAACGCGATACGCGCCCAACAAAAAAAGCCCGCCGGATCGCTCCGGCGGGCCTTGATGTCTTGGCGGCTCCGGGCCGCGGTCAGAAGGCGGAGCCTTCTGACCGCGGCCGACTAGAAAAGCCTCAGCCGATACCCGGCAGGGCCTTCTTCAGGTTCTCGGACACCTTGTCCAGGAAGCCTTCGGTCGTCAGCCAGGACTGCTGATCGCCGACCAGCAGGGCCAGATCCTTGGTCATGAAGCCCGACTCGACGGTCTCGACGACCACGCGCTCCAGCGTATCGGCGAACTCGGCCAGCTCGGCGTTGCCGTCCAGCTTGGCGCGGTGCTTGAAGCCGCGGGTCCAGGCGAAGATCGAGGCGATCGAGTTGGTCGAGGTGGCCTCGCCCTTCTGATGCTGGCGATAGTGACGGGTGACGGTGCCGTGGGCGGCCTCGGTCTCCATGACCTTGCCATCCGGCGTCATCAGCACCGAGGTCATCAGGCCCAGCGAGCCGAAGCCCTGCGCCACGATGTCCGACTGCACGTCGCCGTCGTAGTTCTTGCACGCCCAGACGAAGCCGCCCGACCACTTGATCGCGGCCGCGACCATGTCGTCGATCAGGCGGTGCTCATAGGTCAGGCCGCGCTTCTTGAATTCCTCGGCGTAGTCGGCGTCGAAGACTTCCTGGAAGATGTCCTTGAAGCGGCCGTCGTAGGCTTTCAGGATGGTGTTCTTGGTCGACAGATAGACCGGGTAGTTGCGCTGCAGGCCATAGGCGAACGAGGCGTGGGCGAACTCGCGGATCGAGGCGTCCAGGTTGTACATGCCCATGGCGACGCCGGCGCCCGGCGATTTGTAGACCTCGTGCTCGATGACCTGGCCGTCGTCGCCGACGAACTTGATGGTCAGAGTGCCCGGTCCCGGCATCAGGAAGTCGGTGGCCTTGTACTGGTCGCCGAAGGCGTGACGGCCGACGACGATCGGCTGGGTCCAGCCCGGCACCAGGCGCGGGACGTTCTTGCAGATGATCGGTTCGCGGAAGACCACGCCGCCCAGAATGTTGCGGATGGTGCCGTTCGGCGACTTCCACATCTTCTTCAGGCCGAATTCGGCGACGCGCGCCTCGTCCGGGGTGATGGTGGCGCACTTCACGCCGACGCCGTGCTTCTGGATGGCGTGGGCCGCGTCGATCGTGATCTGATCGTCGGTGGCGTCACGGCTTTCCATGCCGAGGTCGTAATAGTCGAGTTCGAGGTCCAGGTACGGGAAGACCAGCTTGTCCTTGATCATCTGCCAGATGATCCGGGTCATTTCGTCGCCGTCGATGTCCACGATGGGATTGGCGACCTTGATCTTGGCCATGCTTACGCCTCTGTCTCTCAGGGGAAGGAATTCGGTGCAGGGGATATAGCGACCCCGGCGCGCGGGCGCAAAGGGGACGAAAGCCGCACGGCCTGAACGGCGGGCCGGAACGAAACGACGGCTTGGCCGCTAGGCTTCTTCACGGCTACGCTTGGCGTCGCCGGTCGATCAAGAACCTATGGAACGCCTGATGACGCTTCGCCGCCTGCGGTTCGCCGCCTCCGTCGCTCTGCTTCCCCTAGCCCTGGCCGCCTGCAAGGGACGTGAGGCGGCCGCCACGCCCGAAACGCCTGCCGCGCCGCCCCCCGCAGACGCCGCCGCCGCGCCCGCCGTTCAGACCGCGGCCGCCAACCCGCCCAGCGTGACGCGCGAGTTCCGCGACTGGACCGCCACCTGCGACAACACCAACCACTGCGTCGCCTTCGGACCGGGCGAGAATGAGATGGGCTTCGTCCTCGTCTCGCTCGCCCCCGGCCCTGAGGCGCGGCCCGTCGTCCACATGGGCGGCTGGGGTCTGGAGGACGGCGAAGGCTCCGTCTACGCCGAGATCGACGGCCGCCGCCATGCGGGCCAGAACGCCAAGATGGACGAGGAAGGCGACGTCATCGCCTTCAACACGCCCTCGGCCCAACTGATGAACGGCCTGGGCAACGGCTCCTTCATGGCGCTGCGACGCGGGGACAAGCAGATCAAGGTCAGCCTGGGCGGGGCCGCCGCCGCCTTCCTGTGGATCGACGAGCGTCAAGGACGGCTGGGCACGACCACCGCCCTGATCCGTCGCGGCGACCGCCCGGCCTCCAGCGTCCCCGCCGCCCCGGCCGCGCCGCGCGTGACCGTGGCCGCCGCCGTGTCCCAGAACGGCCTGGCGCAGGACGACCTGTCGCCGGCGCTGCTGGCCCACCCCAAGGTCAAGGAATGCCTGGCCACGAGCCGCAAGGGCGAACGCTTCGAGCCGGACGTCGAGGTCGCACGCCTGGCCTCCGACAAGCTGCTGTGGAGCGTGCCGTGCGGCGAGGGCGCCTACAACTTCACCCAGGTCTATTTCATCACCCCGGCGGACGGGACCGCGCCCCAACTGGTCGTCTTCCCCACAGCCACGAGCAGCCACGACGAACTGGTCAACAGCCGCTATGATCCCAAGACTCGCCGCCTGTTGGCCTTCGGACGCGGGCGCGGCATCGGCGACTGCGGCCGCATGGGCACCTGGGCCTGGACCGGCGAAGGCTTCGCCCTGCTGAACGAGAAAAACATGCCCAGCTGCACCGCCATACCTCAAGATCTGTGGCCGACCACCTGGCGCGCGGCGACCTGACGAGAGCTCGACGCCAAACACGAAAACGGCCCGGACGCGCGAACGTCCGGGCCGTCATTCGTTTCAGGCTTCAGTCACGCCTCAGGCGCGCATCCGCCCTTCCAGCACCGCCAGCGGCAGGGAGCCGCTGCCCAGCACCTTGTCGTGGAAGGCGCGCAGGTCGAAGCCCGGCTTGGCTTGCGCCTCTTCGCGCAGACGCGCGATCACCGTGTGGCCGACCTTGTAGGCGCAGGCCTGACCCGGCCAGACCGAATAGCGGTTGATCTCGCTGTTCGAGGCGTCCAGCGGCTTGGCGCCCGAGGCCGCCATATAGTCGACCGCCTGCTCGCGGCTCCAGCGTTCGGAGTGGATGCCGGTGTCGACCACCAGGCGCACGGCCCGGAACAGATAGGACATCAGGAAACCGACCCGGCCCAGCGGATCGGTGGCGTAGGCGTCCAGGTCGTTGGCCGCCACGGCCTCGGCGTACAGCGCCCAGCCCTCGTTGAAGGCCGAGAAGCCGCCCGCGCGGCGCCATTGCGGCAGTTCGCCCGACTCGCGTTGCAGCGCCACCTGCAGGTGGTGGCCCGGCGAGGCCTCGTGATAGGTCAGGGTCGGCAGGGCGAACTTGGGCCAGTTCCCGCTGTCGCGCAGGTTGATGTAGTAGGCGCCCGGCCGCGAGCCATCCAGCGGCGGCCCCTGATAATATCCGCCCGGCGCGCCCGACTGGATCGACACCGGCACGCGGCGCACCTCGACATGGGTCTTGGGCAGGCGGCCGAAGACGGCGGGCAGTTTCGGCTCCAGCGCGGCGACCTGTTCGTTCAGCCACTTCAGCAGCTCTTCCTTGCCCGCATCGGTGTTGGGGAACAGCTGGGCCGGATCCTTGTTCAGCGCCTGCACGCGTTCGCCGACCGTGCCTTGGGTATAGCCCTGCGACTTCAGGATGGCGTCGATCTCGGCGCTGATCTCGGCCACCTGCTCGCGGCCCATGGCGTGGATTTCCTTGGCCGAGAGCGTGGTCGTCGTGTTCGACTTCAGCCCGGCGGCGTAGAAGGCCTCGCCGTCCGGCAGGCGCCACACGCCCGCGTCGTGCACGGCGTCGGGGCGGATCTTCTCCAGCGCGTCGATCTGACGGGCCAGGGCGGGCTTGATCTTCTGATCGACCAGGGCGACGGCGCGCGCGTCATAGCCCGACAGGTTCAGCGCCCCGGCCTTGCGGGCCAGCGACTTGATCATGGACATGTCGGCGGCCGACGTATCGCGCAGGGTGCGGATCTGCGGCAGCATCCGGTCGATGATGAAGTCCGGCGGAATGACGCCCAGCCCGGCGTCCTCACGGATCTTGGCCGTCTCGCCGTCCAGCACGCCCGCGAAGGCGTCCAGGCGCGACAGGAAGGCGTCGGCGCCCGCAGCGTCCTCGATGCGGTGCTGGTTGTCCATGAAGTCCGGCGTCGAGAAATAGGCGCCCGACAGCTGGGTCACGACATAGGGGGACGGACGGCCCGGCCCGGCGCCGTAGGCGAAGCGCGCCGTCTCGGCCGAGGTCTGACGCCCGAAAGAGGCGATGGCGTAGTTCAGCGCCCCGGCCTCGGACAGGCCGGTCTGGTCGAAGGCGCGCAGCTCGGCCCAGCGGCTGATCGCCTTGTCGCGGTCCTTGCGGATGGCGTCAGGCCCGGCTTCGCTCAAGCGAGACGACAGGCCCGCGCGGGCGCCCTTGTCGAGGCCCAGGTTGGTGGCGCGCTCGGGCGACTCGTCGATGTCGGCCTCGAACCAGCCGTCCAGCAGGGCGTTCAGGCGCGTATCGGCGTCCGACACGGCCGCGGCGGCTTGCGCCAGCGAAGGCGCGGCGACGGCGGTCGCGGCGGCGGTCAGAAGAAGGCGGCGGCGGTCGATCATTCGGATATTCCCCCAACGGAGCCGCGCCGCGCCGGACGCCGCTCCCAAAGCTTACTGAAATGACGGACCGGCGCGCCCGTAAGAGGTCCAGCCGTCAGGCCGGGGTCCAGGCGTTCATGGTCCGCTCCAGAACCGTCAGCGGCACGCCGCCCAGGCTCAGGCCGGTGTCATGGAAGCCCTTGATGTCGAAACGCGATCCCAGGCGCTTCTTGGCGTCTTCACGCAGGCGCACCCAGGTGGTGTGGCCGACCTTGTAGCTGGACGCCTGACCCGGCCAGACGCAGTAGCGCTCGACCTCGGTGGCGATGCTGGATTCCTGATCGCCCAGGGTATCGACCATGTAGCGGATGCCCTGTTCGCGGCTCCAGCGCTTGTGGTGCAGACCCGAGTCCACGACCAGACGCGCGGCGCGGAACATCAAGGACTGCAGATAGCCGATCTGGCCGAAGGGATCGTTCTCATAGGCGCCGATCTCGTCCGCCAACTGCTCCGAATACAGGCCCCAGCCCTCGGAATAGGCCGAGAAGCCCATGACCTTCATCAGCAGCGGGGTGTCCGGCTGCTCCATCTGCAGGGCGATCTGGAAGTGATGGCCCGGCACGGCCTCGTGATAGGTCAGGGTCGGCAGTGTCCACTTGGGCCACTCCGCCGTGTCGCGCAGGTTGATGTAGTAGGCGCCCGGACGCGAGCCATCCAGGGCCGGCGCCATGTAGTAGCCGCCCGGCGCCCCGGCCTCGATGGCCTTGGGCACGCGACGGATGTCGCAGGGCGACTTGGGCAGGCGGCCGAAATAGTCCGGCATGCGGGCCTGCATGGCCGCCATCTGGACATTCAGCTCCTTCAGCAGCTCTTCCTTGGCCTCGTCCGTGTTCGGATAGACGAAGCGCGGATCCTTGCCGAGGGCGGCGATGCGCTGGCCGACCGTGCCTTGCGTCAACCCTTGCGCCTTCAGCAGGCCGTCGGCGCGGGCCGAGATTTCGGCCACCTGATCCAGCCCCATCTGATGCACTTCGTCCGGCGTCATCGAGGAGGTGGTGTAGTTCTTCAGCCCATAGCGATAGTAGGCCTCGCCGTCGGGCAGACGCCACACGCCGCCGTCGTGCGTCGCGCCCGCGCGCACCGCCTTCAGGGCGTCGGCCTGGCGCTGGATGGCCGGATAGACCTCTCGCGTCAGGATCGTCTGCGCCCGTGCGGCCCAGTCGCCGGGGATGTTCTTCTCGGCCGTGCGACGCGCGATCGACTGGCTCATGACCGAGTCGGCCACGGCCGTGCCGGTGATGGCGCCCATCTGCGTCAGGGTGCGGTCGATGACGAAGTCCGGCGGCACGGCCCCGGCGGCGTAGTCGATCCGCATCCGCTCGCGTTCGTCGTCCAGGCTGCGGGCGAAGTCCGACAGACGCGACAGATAGGCCTCGGCGTCATCCGCCGCCTCGATGCGGTGCTGGCTGTCGAGGAAGTCGGGGATCTGCTGGTACGAGCCGCCCAGCTGGCTGACCGTATAGGGCGAGGGGTACATCCCGCCGCCGTAGTGGAAGACGTAGCCTTCCATCACCGTCTCGCCGAAGAAAGTCAGGGAGTCGTGATAGATCTGCTCCTTGGCCGGCAGGGCGTTGCGGTCGATGGCCGCCATGTCCTTCATGGCGGCGACGAACTTGATCTTGTCGGCCTCGACCTTGGCCTGGCTGCGGTCGCTCAACTTGAAGCGGGCGTCGGCGTGTTCGCCCCGGTCCATGCCCAGCATGGTCAGGGATTCCGGATCCGTCAGGAGCATCTCCTGCGCGATCCGGTTCATCAGGGCGTTGAAGTCGGCCGAGGCGGTCTGCGCCACAGCGGCGTGGGCGAGGGCGCGAACCGGGCCGACAGCGGCCAGCGCTCCCCCCGCGGCGACCGACATCAGCAGGCGGCGGCGATCCATCATGAGCTTCCTCCCAAAAGCGATGGGACGGGATGCTAGCGAAGCGATGGCCGCCCGCAAGGCTTGATCGTCGCCTTGCGGATTAAGTCTGCGTCATGCGCCCGATCTGGGCGCGCTCACATGAGCCTTGATGCAGTCGCGCACCGCGCGCTTCAGGTCGCCGGGCGCGTTCGGCTCGTCCACGCCCTCGGCGGCGAAGACGGCGCGCATGGCGGCGTCCAAGCCCTTGGGCAGAGCCTCGATCACCTTCTTCTGCCCCTTTTCATGCAGGCAGAAGCCGACCTGATTGCACAGGTCTGCGAACATCTGATCAAAGTCGGGGGCGGCGTTAGTCATCACACTCAGGCTTTCAGCCGCTTGGCGTGGAAGGCCACATGGTCGTCCACGAAGCTGGCCATGAAGAAGTAGGAGTGGTCATAGCCCGGCTGCATGCGCAGGGTCAGCCCCTGTCCGGCCTTTTGCGCCGCCGCCTTCAGCAGTTCCGGCTTCAGCTGATCAGCCAGGAAGGAATCGGCGTCTCCCTGATCCACCAGGATGTCGTCGAACACGCCCTGGGCCGCCCCGCCTTCGATCAATAGGGCCGCATCATGCTTGGCCCATTCCGCCCGGTCCTCACCCAGATAGGCGCTGAAGGCCTTCTCGCCCCACGCACAGCGCGTCGGCGAAGAGATGGGCGCGAAGGCCGACACCGACCGGAACAGTTCGGGATGACGCAACGCCAGCGTCAACGCCCCATGCCCGCCCATCGAATGGCCGAAGATCGAGCGCGTCTTCGTCGTCGGAAACGCGCCGTCGATCAAGTCGATCAGTTCGCCCGTGACATAGCTTTCCATGCGGAAATGCGGCGCCCACGGCGCTTCCGTCGCATCGACATAGAAGCCCGCGCCCTGGCCCAGATCATAGGCGGCGCCATCGGCCACGCCTTCCCCGCGCGGCGAGGTGTCCGGCGCGACGATGATGACGCCGTGTTCGGCGGCGGCCTTATAGGCCCCGGCCTTGGTGGTGAAGTTGTCCTCGGTGCAGGTCAGACCCGACAGCCAGATCAGGACTGGGAACGGGCCTTCCCCCGCCGGAACAAAAACCGACAGCGTCATGGGCGTGCCCGTCGTCGCGCTGTCGTGCTTCAGATAGCGCAGCGTCCCGCCGTGAACGACGTGGCTCTTGACCGTTTCCATCAGACTCAAACTCCAGATCAGTCCGGCCAGACCTTGGCCATGAGGTCGTCATCGAGGACGCCCCCGTCTTCAGAGAAGTGCGCGTACCAGTCGCGCGGGATCGGGGCGACCGCCCCCTCGGGCTGCGCGCCGCCGCCCCAGGCGTCGAACTGCAGGCCGACCAGGATCGGTCCCTGCCGCACCGACGGCGCCGGAACCGCCCCGGCGGCGGCGGTCAGAGCCGCGACGACGTCCGGCTTCATCCCCGGCTCGCCGGTGACGACCCAGGCTCTGGACCGCTCGCCCGGCTTGACCATCAGCAGCATCATGCCCGAAGCGCCCGGCTGTATCGGCTGAGCCTCGGCGGCGGCGGCGACCGCCTCGTCGACAGCGGCCAGATAGGGGGACAGGTCGGCGACCGCGACCCGCTCCTTCATCACCCGATCCGGCAGATACAGCACCACCTCCTTGCGGACCCAGGCCTGCGCCGACGCCTCCGCGGGGGCGGGCGCCTCGCCCTGACTGCAGGCGGCGAGCGCCCCGACGGCCGCAACCGCCATGATCGACGCAACCGCCGCCTTCGCCTTCATCGCCTCAACCCTCAGCTCGGCCGGTGAACGGCGCAGATCTTATTGCCCGACGGATCGCGCAGATAGGCCAGGTGCACCACGCCGAAAGGCGTATTGCGCGGCCCAGCCGGATCTTCGATCGCCACGCCGCCCGCCGCGACCCCGGCCTCGGCGAAGGCCACGACCGCCTCCGGCGTAGACGCCGCGAAGCCGATGGTGCCGCCGTTGGCGTGGCAAGCCGCCTGGCCGTCGCGCGGACGGACCACGCCCAGCATTCCGCGCGGCGTCATGTACCAGACCCCCGGCATCGGCACGTCGCTGGGCGCGCCCGCCTGATGGCCCAGGGCGCCCAGAACGGCGTCATAGAATTTGTGCGAGGCTTCGAGGTCGTTGGCCCCGACAGTGACGTGTGTAAACATGGTGATCCTCCCAGATCCGCCCGGACGGTTCGCCGGGCGCGGCAAGCTAAGCCGACAAGGTTTCGTTTGGCAACGAACTTTGCTGCACCTGCTCAGTCGGGCCGCGCGCCCTCGCGAGCGTAGGCGCCCATCAACTCGGCGTAATGCTCAGGCGGCGGGAATTCCGGATAGCCGACCTTGGCTCCCGACTGAGCGCCGGGCAGACGCTCCGTCGTCCAGGTGTCGGCATAGGGAACGACCCACGCCCCGTCGTCCAGCAAGCTGGGCCTCAGGTTGACGAACTGCCCCCCGGCGATGCCGCGCGTGAACAGCCAGGTCTTGCATGACGGACAGAAGTGATGCTCCGGCACGGGATTGTGCAGGCCGCCGATCTCCGTCTCGCCCTCGACCGTCAGCCCCTCGCTGGGCAGCATCAAGCTCAGGGAATAGGCGCCGCCCGTCAGCTTCTGACAGGCGCGGCAATGACAGGCCGCCGCGAAGACCGGGGCCTGGGCGACCTGAACTTTCACCTGCCCGCAGAGGCAGGCCCCCGTCCACGGCAGTTTCCAGTCGCCCATGGCTGTATCCCTCTCGTTAGAAGACGATGACCGAACGAATGCTCTTGCCTTCATGCATCAAATCGAAGGCCTCGTTAATCCGCTCCAGCGGCAGGGTGTGGGTGATCATCGGGTCGATCTCGATCTTGCCGTCCATGTACCAGTCGACGATCTTCGGCGTGTCGGTGCGGCCGCGCGCCCCGCCAAAG
Source organism: Brevundimonas sp. ZS04 (assembly GCF_001956865.1). Taxonomy (NCBI): domain Bacteria; kingdom Pseudomonadati; phylum Pseudomonadota; class Alphaproteobacteria; order Caulobacterales; family Caulobacteraceae; genus Brevundimonas; species Brevundimonas sp. ZS04. The sequence continues at coordinate 71,008 of NZ_MTHE01000005.1, read as the reverse complement.
GCCGAGCCCTTCCAGACGCGGCCGGTGACCAGCTGGAACGGACGGGTGGCGATCTCCTTGCCCGCCTCGGCCACGCCGATGATGACGCTCTCGCCCCAGCCGCGGTGACAGGCTTCCAGCGCCTGACGCATGACCACGGTGTTGCCGGTGCAGTCGAAGGTGTAGTCGGCGCCGCCCCCGGTCAGCTCGACCAGATGGGCCACCACGTCCGACACATCCTTCGGATTGACGAAGTGGGTCATGCCGAAGCGACGGCCCCACTCCTCCTTGTCGCCGTTGATGTCGACGCCGATGATCATGTCGGCCCCGACCATCTTCAGCCCCTGAATGACGTTCAGGCCGATGCCGCCCAGGCCGAAGACCACGGCGTTGGCGCCCGGCTCGACCTTGGCCGTGTTGACCACCGCGCCCACGCCCGTCGTCACGCCGCAGCCCACGTAGCAGGCCTTGTCGAAGGGCGCGTCCTTGCGGATTTTCGCCACCGCGATCTCGGGCAGGACCGTATAGTTCGAGAAGGTCGAGCAGCCCATGTAGTGGTGAAGGGTCTGACCCTTGTAGGAAAAGCGCGAGGTGCCGTCCGGCATCAGCCCCTTGCCCTGCGTGCCCCGGATCGAGGTGCACAGGTTGGTCTTGCGGCTCAGGCACGACTTACACTGGCGGCATTCCGGCGTGTACAGCGGGATGACGTGGTCGCCGACGGCCAGCGAAGTCACGCCCGGCCCCACCTCGACCACTACGCCCGCGCCCTCATGGCCCAGGATCGAGGGGAAGAGACCCTCGCTGTCCAGACCGTCCAGCGTATAGGCGTCCGTGTGGCACACGCCCGTCGCCTTGATCTCGATCAGCACCTCGCCCGCGCGCGGACCCTCCAGATCGACCTCGACGATCTCGAGCGGGCGTTTGGCTTCGAACGCGACGGCGGCGCGGGTTTTCATGGGTCTTAGTCCTTCGGACGCCCCTAACGCTCGCGACGCGGTCGCTCGCTGCTTCAGGGGCATGAGGTGGGCGGGTGATTTGGCGACCTTACTACGCCCGTTCCAGCTGGGTCGAAACGGCGACAACCGCAAAACATTATTGCTGTTAAGCAATAATCCTGATCCAACGTCCCCATGAGCCGCTGGGACGGGATCGACGAATTCACCGCTGTCGCCGAACAGGCCAGCTTCTCCGCCGCCGCCCGGCGTCTTGGCCTATCCACATCTGCCGTCAGTCGCGAGATCGCGCGACTGGAGGACCGCCTTCAAACGCGCCTGCTCCACCGCACCACCCGCCGGGTCGAGCTGACCGACGCAGGCCGCGACTTCCTTTCGCGCTGCCGCCGCCTGATCGACGAACGCGACGAGGCCCTGGCCGCCGTCCAGCCCGACGATCAGGCCCCGCGCGGCCTGCTGCGGATGACCTGTTCCGTCTCCTATGGCGAGCGCTTCATCGCCCCCGCCGTCAACGCCTTCGCGCGCCAGAACCCAGAGCTGAGGATCGAGCTGGATCTCGACAATCGCCTGCGCGATCTGGTCGGCGACGGCTATGATCTGGCGGTGCGCTTCGGCCACCTGACCGACTCGCGCCTGATGGCGCGGCGGCTGGCGTCACGGCGGCTGATCCTGTGCGCCAGTCCCGACTATCTCGCACGGCGCGGCGCCCCGCGCGACCTGTCCGAAATCGCCAGCCACGACGGCCTGATCGGCTCGGCCGAGCACTGGCGCTTCACCGAGGCGGGGCGCGAGGTCAGCCTTCGCCCCGCCGGCCGCTGGCGCTGCAACTCCGGCGCGGCGGTGCTGGACGCGGCGTTGCAGGGGCTGGGCCTGTGCCAGCTGCCCGACTTCTACGTCGCCGAGGCCCTGTCAGCGGGCGCCCTCGTCTCCCTGCTGGACGAGGCCCGCCCGCCCGACGAAGGCGTCTGGGCCGTCCACCCGCACCCCCGCCACGTCCCGCCCAAGGTCCGCGCCATGATCGACTGGCTGCACGACCGCCTGTCCGCGCCAAGGAGCCCCGCATGAACCTCGTCATCCTGACCGGCGCCGGCGTCTCCGCCGAGAGCGGGGTGCCGACCTTCCGCGCCTCGGACGGCCTGTGGGAAGGGCATCGCGTCGAGGCCGTCGCCACGCCCGAGGGCTTCGCCGCTGACCCGGCCCTGGTGCAGGACTTCTACAACCAGCGACGACGCCAACTGGCCGGCGTCCAACCCAACGCCGCGCACCGGGCGCTGGCCGATCTGGCGGCGCGATGGACGAGCGATTTTCTGCTTGTGACGCAGAACGTCGACGACCTGCACGACCGCGCGCACATGGACACGCCGCCCGCGCCGGGCTTCGAGCTGATCCACATGCACGGCGAGCTGAAGAAGGCGCGCTGCACCGCCTCGGGCGTCGTCTGCGACTGGCATGAAGACCTGGAGGCTAGCCACGCCTCGCCCCATCACCCGCGCGGGCGTCTGCGCCCGCACATCGTCTGGTTCGGCGAAATCCCGCTGGAGATGGAACGGATCGAGGCGGCGCTGGCGCGATGCGACCTGTTCGTCTCCATCGGCACCTCGGGCGCGGTCTATCCGGCGGCGGGCTTCGTCCAGCTGGCGCGCATGGCCGGGGCGCGGACGGTCGAGATCAATCTGGAGCCGACGCAGGGCGCGGGCCTGTTCGACGAAGGCGTCTACGGCCCCGCCAGCGAGACCGTGCCCGCCTTCTTCGGCGCGCTTTAGGCCCTCGGCCCGAACAGGATGATCGCGGCGCCGATCAGGCAGACCGCGCCGCCGATGACGTCCCAGCGGTCCGGCGTCGTCTTCTCGACCAGCGCCATCCACGCCAGCGACGCCACGATATAGACTCCGCCATAGGCCGCGAACGCCCGCCCCGCTGTCTCGGCCGGAACCATGGTCAGCAGCCACGCGAAGGCGATCAGACTGAGCACGCCCGGCGCCAGCCACCACGGCGAGCGATCCAGCTTCAACCAGGCCCAGAAGGCGAAACAGCCGCCGATCTCGGCGAGGGCGGCCAGGGGGTAGACGAGGGCGAGTTTCACTTATCCTTCGCCGCCGCCTCAGCCCGCTCGGCCGCCAGCTTGGCCAGCACCCGGCCTCGGCCCTTGGCCAGGGCGTGGATGGCGCCGCGCATGGTGGCGACCTCCTGCTCGGTGAAGGCCGCGCGGCCCAGCATGACGCGCAGATTCTGGCTCATCGAACGCTTCTTCTCGGGCGGATAGAAGAAGCCGCCGTTGTCCAGCTCCGCCTCCAGATGCTCGTACATGCCCAGCAAGAGGTCGTTCGACGCGGGCGGCTCGCCCTCGCGGAAGCGCGGCGGCGGGGCGTCCAGGATCAGGGTGCGCCACTCATAGGCGTTGATCGCCACGGCCTGCGCCAGGTTCAGCGAATGGTGCTTGGGGTCGATCGGAATGGTGGTGATCCCGGCGCACAGGGCGATGTCGCCCGTCTCCAGCCCCGCCCGCTCGCCGCCGAACAGCAGGCCGGTCTTCAGCCCCGAGGCCGTGTCGTCATACAGGATGCGCGCGCTCTCGCGCGGGGTGCGCACCGGCTGGCGCGTCTCGCGCGGGCGGGCGGTGGTGGCGAAGACGGTGTTCAGGTCGGCGATGGCCTCGGCCACGCTGTCGAACACCTTGACCCCGTCCAGCACCCAGTCGGCGCCGGACGCCGTGGCCCAGGCGCGGTCCTGAGGCCAGCCGTCGCGCGGGCTGACCAGCCGCAGCTCCGACAGGCCAAAATTGGCCATGACGCGGGCGACCGCGCCGATGTTGTCGGCCATCTGCGACTTGTCGAGGACGACGACGGGAGGGGTGAGTTCAGTCATGAGCGCTCAATAGTCCTTCTCCCCTTGCGGGAGAAGGCGGCAGTCCTCGGGCTTGTCCCGAGGGCTGACGGATGAGGGGTCTCGCCTCCCCATCCGTCAAAGCCTCGCGAAACCCCTCATCCGAGCCCTTTGGGCCCACCTTCTCCCGCAAGGGGAGAAGGAACAGGTCAGTCCTCGCCGACCATCGAGGTCCACGGGTCGACACGGCCCGCCTCGACCTCGGCGACCTTCACCGCCGGCCAGCCGATGCTGCTGTTCGCCGACACGCGCCAGGCGGCCGACACGAAGTCGCGCAGCTCCGAGGCCCCAGCCGCCAGCCGCTCGTTGACGAAGACCGCGCCGCGCGGGTCCGTGTCCTTGAACGCGCCCGCCTTTTCCATCCGATAGAAGGGGATGACGGTCGTCAGGGTGGCGTTCAAATGCGAGGCCGTGCGGGCGCGCAGGTCGAAGCCTTCGACGTTCATGGGCGCCATGGCCGCCTCGACCGCGTCCAGACGCAGAGTCCGGCTGGTGAAGGCGCCTTCGAAATCGCCGTGGGTGCGGCGCGACTTGGTGAAGCCCTCGGGGTTGGTCTCGCCCGCCCAGCCGTTGAAGTGGATGGTCGTGTGGTGCGGCTGGGACGCATCGCCGACGAAGTGGCTCAGCACGCCGATGTCGCGCAGGATCAGCTGCTCGCGGCGTTCGCGGTCGGCGCGATACCAGGCCTGCTTGGCCAGGTCCGGCTCGCGCGCCTCGGCGGCGGTCAGCACCCGCCAATAGGCGAAGTCGCGCTCCAGGTTCTGCCAGGCGTCCATGATGGCGTAGGGCAGGTAGCCCGCCTTATCCACGTCCAGACCGGCGCGGATCAGGGCGGCGTCGTATTCCGATTTCAGACGCGGCAGATCGGCCATGGTCATGCCGCGCGCATCCATCACCCGGCCCTGATCGTCCATGTCGACGAAGTGGGCGGTGTCGCGTTCGCGGTCGTGCGGCTGGCCCGCGCCCTTCCAGCGGTCGGGCTCGCGCGAATATTCGCCGACGTCAGACGCGGCCCCGGCCGTGCGCAGGAAGGCGGGCAGATCGCCCGGCAGGGCCCGCATGGCCGCCACGCCGATCACCCGGTGGCCCGAACTGCCCCAGGCCTCGACCTGAACGGCGGGCGCCGCGACCAGCACCAGGGCCGCGGCGGAAATCATCAGGCGTTTGACTTGTCGGTTCATGAGACGGCGCCGTTGGAAATTTCAGAAAGGGAAACGACGGCTTATCCCATTCCCGCGCACCGCTCCACCCGCCGCTCACGACCGCAGCAGCGCCGATCACGCCGCCGTTATCTTGGCGTCGGCGCCAGCTTTTCTTGCCAATAAAGTGTTAGCGCCCGCGATCAAGTCGTTAACGGCGGAGACGGCTACGACAGTATAGAACTTAAAATCGCTCAATACTTATACTCTATAGTCACAACAGCCTGACGCCGGAAGGCGATAGACTGGCCCTATTTGCGCCTTATCCACTACCGATACAGCGACTGATCTCATTCGCCGCAATTGCGCCGCAATTCGTCGTCAGAAACCGCCCTGCCGGAGCGTGTCGGGACCGGTGCTGCATGAAGTTTGAACGATGTTGAGCACGGCCGCCGCGCTTGCCATGTTGTGGACCATGGCCTTCTCCGGGTCCGGAGAGCCTGTCCCTTACGAAACGGCCGTCGCCCGCGACGCCGCTGTCGTAGAAGCCGCCGCGACGGCCCCCGGTTCCATCGACTCCGCCGAAACGGCGGACCTATCGGCCGAACAGCTCGAGCTGATGGCCGGCGATCCCGACTGGCGCGCCTCGGCCCGCCTCTATCACGCCGGCGGCGGCGGAGCGACCGGCAACGATTCCCTGGGCTGCCGCCCGATTCCGATGCGCACGGTCGCGGTCGACCCGCGCGTCATCCCGCGCCGCACCAAGCTGTTCATCCGCGAGACGGTCGGCCTGCAGATGGCCGACGGCACGGTGCACGACGGCTACTGGTACGCCTCCGACACCGGCGGCGCGATCAAGGGCGCCAAGATCGACCTCTACACCGGCCACGGCCGCGCCTCGATGCGCCCGGCCATGAGCCTGAACATGAAGACCCTGACCATCGCTGACGCAGGCGATTTCGACGGCTGCCCCCCGGCGTGGGAGACCGCCTCGAACTGAGGCCTTTCAGCCTGACGACAAAAAGGGCGGCTGGTTCGATCCGGCCGCCCTTTTTCGTTCTCCTCCCTACGCAGTGGGGAGGTGGCGCGGCGCCGAAGGCGACGCGACGGAGGGTCTGCTTGGTTCCGCGACCTAAAACCTGACTGCCTGCACAGGGCTCGCCGTCCCGGCCCCTCCACCGCTTGGCTGCTCCGCGCCGCCCTTCGGGTCGCGGTCCCCCTCCCCATTGCATGGGGAGGAAAGCGTCAGTCAGAACTTCCGCTTGCCGCTGACCGTCTCGAAGAACAGGCGGAAGTCGCCCATCAGGCTCCACAGCGGATATTTGAACGTCGCGGGCCGGTTCTTCTCGAAGAAGAAATGCCCCGCCCAGGCGAAGCCGTAGCCGACCAGCGGCATGGCCAGCAGCCACCAGGGATTCAGGGTGAAGCAGAAGGCCACGAAGGCCGCGATCACCAGCCCCGTCCCGACCACATGGATGCGGCGGCACGTCCGGTTGGAGTGCTCATGGATGTAATAGGGGTAGAAGGCCTCAAACGAGGCGTACCGCCCTTGGGGTTGCTCGATGCTCATGGCCCCAGCCTGCCCCCGGATCGCGCCGGGGGCAAGCCAAAGACCATCGATCAGGGATCAGCGATCAGTCGAAACGCTTGCCCGCCTTCTTCGGCCCCTTGGCGAAGGGCTTGCCGCCGCCCTTGAAGTCCGGCTTGCCCTTGAAGCCCGCCTTGGGCGTGAAGGGCTTCTTGTCGCCCTAGCCCTTGAAGCCCGGCTTCTTGCTGAAGCCGCCCTCGCCCGGCGCCGCATCGGTGCGCGGCGCATAGGGCTTCTTTTTGAAGGAACGCTCGCCATCCGCGCTGCGGCCTGCGTCGCCCTCAGGGCTCCACGGCTTCTTCTTGAACGGCGGGCGGGCCTGACCGTCCTCGTCGCGACGGAAGGGCTTCTTGGCGAAGGGGCGGGCTTCGCCGTCCTTCTCGAACTTGCGGTTGCGGGCGCCCTTCATCGAACCGGGCGTCGGCGCCTCGGACGGGGTGATGCGGGCCTCTTCCTTGCTCTGGGCAGCGGCGGCGCGGAAGGCGTCGGCGTGGGTCAGGGCGACCTCGAAGCGCGTCTCTTCGGGGAAGGTGCGGATCGAGCCGATCTGCTGCTTGGTGATGCCGCCGATGCGGCAGATCAGCGGGATCAGCCACTTGGGATCGGCGTTGCGGTTGCGGCCGATGTCCAGGCGGAACCAGCTGACTTCGTCCGGCTGCAGCCGATCGCCCGGCCACGGCGCGGGGGCGTATGCGTCGCCGCCCGCCGCATCGCGATCCTTGCGCGGCTTGCGCTGCGGGCCCTCGCCCGGATCGGTCAGGTCTTCCGGCGCGGGCAGGTTCTTGCGCAGCAGCACCAGCAGGGCGCGGGCCAGATCGTCCGGCGTGCGCTCCTTGACCAGCTTTTCGACCAGACCCGCATCCTCGTCCGCGCCTTCCTCGGCGAAGACGGGGGCGGCCAGCAGGCGCTGCTCGTCCTGAGCGCGGATTTCATCGGCGGTCGGTGCGCCCGACCAGACGGCTTCGACCCCGGCCGAGCCCAGCAGCATCTCGGCCTTGCGGCGACGGCTGTGCGGGACCAGCAGGACCGAGATCCCCTTCTTGCCCGCCCGTCCGGTGCGGCCCGAGCGGTGCAGCATGGTCGCCTTGTTGATCGGCAGTTCCGCGTGGATCACCAGCCCCAGATCGGGCAGGTCCAGCCCACGCGCGGCCACGTCGGTGGCGACGCAGACGCGGGCGCGGCGATCGCGCAGCGCCTGCAGCGCCTCATTGCGCTCGCGCTGGCCCATCTCGCCCGACAAAGCCACCGAGGCGAAGCCGCGCTCGACCAGCGAGGCCTGAAGATGGCGCACCGAATCCCGCGTCGCGCAGAAGACCAGCACCCCCGGCGCCTCGAAATAGCGCAGGACGTTGACCACGGCGCGCTCGATCTCGTTCGGGGCGATGCGCAGGGCGCGGTATTCGATGTCGTTGTGCGGCTGGCTGCGGTCGACGGTGTCGATGCGCACCGCGTCCTTCTGATAGCGCTTGGCCATGATCGCGATGTCGCGGGCGATGGTGGCCGAGAACAGCAGGGTGCGGCGCTCTTCCGGCGCCTGGTCGAGGATGTATTCGAGATCCTCGCGGAAGCCCATGTCCAGCATCTCGTCGGCTTCATCCAGCACGACGACGCGGGCGGCCGACAGGTCCAGCGCCCCGCGATCGATATGGTCCTTCAGGCGGCCCGGCGTGCCGACGACGACGTGGGCGCCGTAGTTCAGGGCGCGGGCTTCCTTGCGGGCGTCCATGCCGCCGACGCAGGTGACGATCTTGGCGCCCGCCTCGGCGTACAGCCATTCCAGCTCCGCCGCGACCTGCAGCGCCAGCTCGCGCGTCGGTGCGATGGCCAGCATCAGCGGCGTGTCCGGTTGACCGAACCGTTCGTCCTCGCCCAGGAGGGTCGGCGCCGCCGCCAGACCGAAGGCCACCGTCTTGCCCGATCCGGTCTGGGCCGAAACCAGCAGGTCCGCCTCACCATGGCCTTCCAGCACGGCCGCCTGGACCGGCGTGGGCTCGGCATAGCCCTTGTTCAGCAGGGCGCGGTCAAGCGCGGGATGGATCGCGGGAAAGGGCATGAAAGGCCTGGAGTTCAGATGCGAGGCGACCGTCAAACGGCCGCGCCCGGCGAGGCGTCGCAGCCTGCCGGGCGTCGGGGAAGGCGCTCCCTATACACGAATAAGGGCCGGGGTGGGGCCGAATCGATCTACCCGTTTCAAAAATCAACAATCCGCCAAAATGCTTAGATGACCTCGCCGCTTTCGGATGCGCCCCCTTTTGAAGCCTTCATGCAGCCGATTGTTGATCGGCTTAAGGCCCATGGCCGTTCGCTGACCAACGCCGAAATGCTTGAAGATATTTCCGAGCACATGGGCCTTTCCGACGAGGTTTTGAATCTCAGGCACGGCAAGTGGAACCAGTTGGTCGTCGATCAGCGCCTTGGCTTCGCACGAAGCTGGCTCAAGCTTGGCGGGGCTGTAACCAATAGCCAAAGAGGCGTCTGGAGCCTGACTCCGGCAGGCGCCGCCATGACGGCGTCCGAGATCGCAGCCATCCCCAAACAAGTGCAGAAGGCCTATGCTGCGCAGCGTGCGAACGCGGTCACGGAAAAGCTCGACCCGCCCCAGGTGCTGCAGGAAGCCGCACAGGAGGACTGGAAGGATCAGCTTCTTTCCGTCTTGCTCCAGCTGGAGCCTTCCGCGTTCGAGCGGCTTTGCCAGCGCCTCTTGCGTGAATCCGGCTTCACCCGCGTCGAGGTGACCGGCAAAACCGGCGATGGCGGCATAGACGGAACCGGCGTCCTGCGCATGAACCTGCTGTCGTTTCAGGTCATCTTTCAGTGCAAACGCTGGCAAGGGTCCGTCGGCGCATCGACGGTCCGCGACTTCAGGGGCGCTATGGTTGGCCGCGCTGACAAGGGCCTGATCATCACGACCGGCACATTCACAAGCGAAGCTCGAAGAGAGGCGACACGCGACGGCGCTCCCGCAATCGACTTGGTAGATGGCGACACGCTCTGCGACCTTCTGAAGGAGCGCAGCCTTGGCGTATCCGTCCGCATGGTTGAGGAAGTCACAGTCGACAGCTCCGCCTTCAGCGCCATTTAGAAAAACGACCGCCGTTCACCACGTCCGTTGATCGGGCGTTGACCACGCAGGGGCGATGCTGGCCGGGTTCAGACCTCCGTCCGCCGAAGGATCATCCATGATCTCGCCGCTCAGCACCGCCGCCGCCGGGATGCAGGCCGCCTCGGCCCGGCTGGAGGACAGCGCCCGCCGCGTCGCCACAGGCCGGATGGACGACTACGCCGTCGAGGCGGTCGAGCAGATTCGCGCCAAGAGCGAGTTCTCGGCCAACGCCGCCGTCGCCCGCACGGCGGATGAGATGACGGGAACCCTGCTGGATATCCTGGTCTAGGCCCTAGCCGTTACCCCGCCTTGTCCGGCAGGTGGAAGAAGTCGACGAACCGCGCGAACATCGCCCGGTCGCCCTCGATCATCATCGCCCCCTCGCCTTCCAGCGCCTCTAGCGGAACCTTGCCGTAGACGGCGGCGGCCACGACCTGGGCCGGCGCGCGCACCACGACGTCGCAGCCCTCGACCTCGCCGCGCATGGCGTCGATGACGCCGCTCGCCACGCTTACGACCATCCGGTCCTCGCCCAGCGCAAAGCCCAGCCGCATCTCGGCGCCCTGCGCGCGGGCGGGATCGAACATGGTCTTGAACGACTGCATGATGGAGACGGCGCTGATCGGCAGGGTCGGGTCGTGCTGGGGCGAGCGCGCGGCCCAGCGGCCCAGCACCATGAAGACCGGCTCGATCTCATAGCCCCAGTCGGTCAGCTCATAGACCTGGACCGAGGCGGGCGGCGGCAGCTTGCGGCGCCGGACCACGCCCGAGGCCTCCAGCCCCTCCAGCCGCTGGGTCAGCACATTGGCCGACAGGCCGCACAGGTCTTTTCGCAGGTCGCTGAAACGCCGCGGCCCCATCATGAGTTCTCTGATGACCAGCAAGGCCCACCGCTCGCCCACCAGGTCCAGCCCGTGCGCCGCCCCGCAGGCGTCGTGATAGCGCCGGGATCGGGATTCGGACTTATTAGTTACTTTTTCTAACTTCATGGTTGACTAACATAACATCAAGGCGCAGAACGACCAACATCATAGGGCAGGCCGTCCGGGGAGGGAGGGCCGCGCAAGGGAGGACCACCGCCGATGCCCAAGCTGATCTTCATCAACCTGCCGGTCGCCGACCTGCCGCGCTCCGTCGCCTTCTATGAGGCGGTCGGCGCGACCCTGAACCCGCTGTTCTCGGACGAGACGGCGGCCTGCATGGTCTTTTCCGACACCATCCACGCCATGCTGCTGACGCATGAGAAGTGGGCGACCTTCACCGACCGCGCCATTCCGGACGCGCACAAGACGGCCCAGGTGCTGATCTGCGTGTCGGAGGACAGCCGCGAGGGCGTCGACGCCGTGGTCGACCGAGCCGCCGCCGCCGGCGGCCAGGCCGACCCCAACGCCAGGCAGGACTACGGCTTCATGTACGGCCGCAGCTACGCTGATCCCGACGGCCACATCTGGGAGGTCATGTGGATGGACCCGGAAGCCGCCGTCCAGGGGCCGGAAGCCTTCGCCTCCCAGGTCGGCGGGGGTTGAGCCATGAACGACCTCTACGAACTCAGCGTCAGCCGCTTCATCAAGGCCTCGCCCGAGACGGTGTGGCGGGCCTGGACCCGGCACGCGACCGAATGGTTCACCCCGCGCCCGTGGAGCACGGTGTCGGTCGACCATGACCTGCGCCCCGGCGGCCGCGCCGACGTCGTCATGCAGTCGCCCGAGGGCGAGCGGCATGAGTATCGCGGCGTGGTGCTGGAGGTGGAGCCGGGCCGCCGTCTGGTGACGACCGGCGCCTTCACCGAAGGCTGGATCCCGCAGCCGGGCGAGATGAACTTCGTCCGCATCGACACCTTCGAGCCCGAAGGCGACGGCACGCGCTACACCGCCCGCGCCCGCCACTGGGACGAAAAGGCCATGCAGGCCCACCGCGACATGGGTTTCGAGCCCGGCTGGGGCGCCGCCGCCGACCAGCTGGCCCAGGTCGCTGAAACCCTGAGCCCTCAGGAGAGCGCGTCATGAGCGACAAGATCATTCCCTGTATCTGGTACGACCTCGGCCAGGCGAAGAAGGCGGCCGAGTTCTACGTCTCGCTGGGCCTGCCCGACAGCCGCATCGAGCGCGTCGTCGCCAGCCCCGCCGACAATCCGTCCAGCCCCGAAGGGTCCGAACTGGTGGTCGAGTTCACCCTGGCCGGGCGCCGCTACGTCGGCCTGAACGGCGGTCCGAACTTTCCCCAAACCGAGGCCGTGTCGTTCATGATCATGACCGACGACCAGGCCGAGACCGACCGCCTGTGGGACGCCATCGTCGGAAACGGCGGGGCCGAAAGCGCCTGCGGCTGGTGCAAGGACCGCTGGGGCGTGAACTGGCAGATCACCCCGCGCCGCCTGATGGCCTTCTACGACGACCCCGACCCGGCCCGCGCCAAGGCCGCCTTCGAGGCGATGATGACGATGCACAAGATCGACATCGCCGCCATCGAGGCCGCTGCTGACAGGATCGGGTAGGCCAAGAAGCTAAGCCGTTCGATCTGTCGCATTCGACCAAGACGACGACCCCGCCCGCCCCGACGATCCGCCTGCCCTCAAACAGCGAGCCGCCGCGCGGCGAGCGATTGGGGCCAACCTCCGAAGGAGAACCAAGATGAGCTACATCACCGGCTTCCTGACCCCCGTGAAGACCGAAAACAAGGACCGCTACATCGAGTCCGCCCGCGTCGCCTGGCCGCTGTTCAAGGGCTACGGCGCCTTGGCCCATGTCGAGAACTGGGGCGTGGACGTGCCCGACGGCAAGGTCACCAGCTTTCCCATGTCGGTGAAGCTGGAGGACGGCGAGGTCGTCGTCTTCTCCTGGCTGATCTGGCCCGACAAGAAGACCGCTGACGACGCCTGGGCCAAGATGCAGGACGACCCCGCCATGGCGAACATGGACATGCCCTTCGACGGCAAGCGCATGATGTGGGGCGGCTTCGAAACCGTCTTCGACGAGAAGCAGTAAAACCTCGCCCAAGGCCCTCCCCCTCGATGCGGGAGGGAGACCGCGTCAATAAAAAAGGGCGGCCCCGTCGGAGCCGCCCTTTTCCAATCATTTTCCCGGATCAGCTGTCCAGGAAGCTCCGCAGCTTCCGCGACCGCGAGGGGTGCTTCAGCTTGCGCAGGGCCTTGGCCTCGATCTGACGGATGCGTTCGCGCGTGACCGAGAACTGCTGGCCGACCTCTTCCAGGGTGTGGTCGGTGTTCATGCCGATGCCGAAGCGCATCCGCAGGACGCGCTCTTCGCGCGGGGTCAGCGAAGCCAGCACGCGGGTCGTCGTCTCGCGCAGGTTCGACTGGATGGCGGCGTCGATCGGCAGGACGGCGTTCTTGTCTTCGATGAAGTCGCCCAGGTGGCTGTCTTCCTCGTCGCCGATCGGGGTTTCCAGCGAGATCGGCTCCTTGGCGATCTTCAGCACCTTACGGACCTTCTCCAGCGGCATGGCCAGGCGTTCGGCCAGCTCTTCCGGGGTCGCCTCGCGGCCGATCTCGTGCAGCATCTGGCGCTGGGTGCGGACGATCTTGTTGATCGTCTCGATCATGTGCACCGGAATACGGATGGTGCGCGCCTGGTCGGCGATCGAGCGGGTGATCGCCTGACGGATCCACCAGGTGGCGTAGGTCGAGAACTTGTAGCCGCGGCGGTACTCGAACTTGTCGACCGCCTTCATCAGGCCGATGTTGCCTTCCTGGATCAGGTCCAGGAACTGCAGGCCGCGGTTGGTGTATTTCTTGGCGATGGAGATCACGAGGCGCAGGTTGGCCTCAACCATCTCCTTCTTGGCCTGACGGGCCTCGCGCTCGCCCTTCTGCACCATCTGGACGATGCGGCGATAGTCGTCGATCGGCACGCCCGCCTCGGTGGCGACAGCGGCGATCTGGGTGCGGATCGTGTCGATCTGGGCGGCTTCATTCTCGCTGAACTTGGTCCAGCGGACGCCCATCTCCTTGATGCGCTCGGCCCAGGTCGGGTCCATCTCCGAGCCGAAATAGGCCTTGAGGAACTCAGGCCGCGAAATGCCGTAGCCGTCGGCCAGACGCAGCAGGCGGCCTTCCTGGCCGATCAGGCGCTTGTTGATGGCGTACAACTGCTCGACCAGCGCCTCGATGCGGGCGTTGTTCAGCTTCATCGTCTTCAGGCGGTCCGAGATGGACGCCGTCAGGGCCTCATAGGTCTTCTGGTCCTTGGCGGTCAGGACTTCGCCCTTCAGGCGCGCCTCGACCAGCTTGTCCTGCAGCTTGCGGAACTCGCCGAAGTCGACGGCGATGGCGTCCAGCACCTCCATGACGCCGTCGCGCAGCTCGGCCTCCAGGGCCGAGATCGACATGGCGCCGCCGTCGTCGAAGTCCTCGTCGTCGTCCTCTTCGCCGTCGCCGTCCGGCTCGCCGGTCGGCTGGGCCGGGGCGGGCTGGTTGTGCGGCAGGGACGAGGGATTCAGGATGCCGTAGGTGGCGTCCAGGTCGATCACTTCGCGCAGCAGGATGCGGTTGTTGGCCAGCTCCTCGCGCCAGACCATGATGGCCTCAAAGGTCAGGGCGCTTTCGCACAGGCCCGAGATCATGGCGTCGCGGCCGGCCTCGATGCGCTTGGCGATGGCGATTTCGCCCTCGCGGCTCAGCAGCTCGACCGTGCCCATTTCGCGCAGATACATCCGCACCGGGTCGTCGGTGCGGTCATAGGCGGCCTTGGCCGGGGCTTCGGCGACCGAGGTCTCGGCGGCGGCGGCCACGTCGGTGCCGGTCGCCTCGGCGGCGTCCTCTTCGGCTTCGACGACGTTGACGCCCATCTCCGACAGCATGGCCAGGATGTCTTCGATCTGGTCCGGCGTGACTTCTTCGGACGGCAGAACCTTGTTCAGCTCCTCCATCGTCACATAGCCGCGCGTCTTCGCCTGGCGGATGAATTTCTTCACCCCGGCGTCGGTGAGATCGAGCAGGGGCCCGTCGGCGTTGGTTTCGGCGTCCTGCGTCTCGGTCTGCGCGCTCATTCAGTCTGTCTCCACGGCCACGGAGGGTGATCAGGCCCCTGCGGCGAAAATACAACGCCCGACGACTTCGTTGGTTACGAAGAAGCCGCGTCTTCCCAAATCGTTCCGGTCTTGATGGCTCGCCGCAAAGCATCGCGCTCAGCCTTCACCAGGGCGAAAGCTGAGTTATCGAAGGCCCGATGAGCCTCCGACTTCGCTGAAGCCAGCGCCTCGTCCAACGCCGCTGCGCGGGTCAGAGCGTCGAACGCTTGCGACCACCGGATCCTCGCCTCGCCGAGGGGCTTGTCTGCAGCCAGGAATGGCGCGCCGGACTTCGCCGCCGCCTTCTCGACCTCGTGCATCAAGGCATCATGACCCGATTGGGCCAGATGGCGGCGCAGGGCGGCGGAGTCAAGGGTCCGGCCCGAGAAACGCAGTCGAACCAGCTCCTGGGCCAGCCCGTCCAGGGCCGGATCGCCGAAGCCGTAGCGCGCCACCGCCTCCATGTGATCGTCCAGCCGCTCCGGGTCGTCGATGGCGCCGTGGGCCAGGGCGGCGGCGATCGGCTCGACCGATCGGAACAGGGCCTGCATGGCCTGCGCCCCCTCCACCGTCTGCCCCTGCAGGGGCGGCGGACCGCGCCAACGCCCGCCCGGCCCCGGCCGTCCGCCCGACTGCGGCGGCCGCTGCTGTTGCTGACGCGGGAACAGGGCGTCGAAGCGATCGAACAGGTCGCGCCTGTATTGCTCGGCCAGATCCTTGTCCTGCACCGCGTTGGCCGCCTGACGCAGACGCCCCTTCAGCCCCGCCTTGCGTTCGGGCGTGTCCAGCGGTTCGGCCTCCACCTCGCGGCGGAACAGCACCTCGGCGAAGGGCCGGGTCGTCGCCATCGCCTGACGCAGGGCGGGCGCCCCGCGATCGCGCAGGATGTCGTCCGGATCCTGCCCGCCTTCCAGCAGGGCGAAGCGGAACGATTTGCCCGGCTTCAACAGCGGCAGCGCCCGCTCGATCGAGCGATAGGCGGCGCGCAGGCCCGCCGCGTCGCCGTCGAAGCTCAGCACCGGCTCGGCCGAGACGCGCCACAGACGCTCCATCTGCTCCTCGGTCAGGGCCGTGCCCATCGGCGCGACCGCAGGCAGGCCCGCCCGCTGGCAGGCGATGACGTCCATATAGCCTTCGACGACGATGATGCCCTGCTCGCCCCGGCTCTCGGCGCCCATGATCCGCCGCGCCTCCGGCAGGCCGTACAGGGTCGCTCCCTTGTGAAACAGCGAGGTCTCCGGCCCGTTCAGATACTTCGCCCGGTCGTCCGGGTTCATCGCCCGGCCGCCGAAGCTGACGATGCGCCCGCGCGCGTCCAGGATCGGGAACATCAGCCGGTCGCGGAAACGGTCATAGGGCTGGCCGCCCCCTTCCGGCGCGATCAGCAGCCCCGCCTCGACCAGATCGCCCGGCCGCGCCCCGCGCTGGATCAGCGCCTGCTTCAGCCCCTCGCGGTCGTTGGGCGCATAGCCCAGGCCGAAGCGCTCCCACTGGTCCTCGGGCAGGCCGCGCTTTTCCATGTATTCGCGCGCCGCCTTGCCGACGCTGCGGCGCAGATTGGCGGCGAACCACTTCTGGGCCAGGTCCATCCAGTCGGCCAGCCCCTGACGCTTCTGTTCGCGCTCGGCGGCCTGGGGGTCTTCGGCCGGAAGCTGCATCCCCGCCTCGCCCGCCAGACGGCTGACCGCCTCGACGAAGCTGAGCCGCTCCGTCTCCTGCAGGAAGCTGATGACGTCGCCGTGCTTGCCCGAGCTGAAGTCGTGGAAGAAGCCCTTGTCGTCATTGACGAAGAAGCTGGGCGACTTCTCCTTCGAGAAGGGGCTCAGGCCGACGAACTCGCGTCCCTGACGCTTGAGCTTCACCGTCCGCCCGATGATGTCGGACGGCCGAAGGCGGGCCTTCAGCTCCTCGATGAACCGTTCGTCAAATCGCACGCCTGACCTATGCCGTCCGATGGCGGGCAAAGGCCAGCCCCCGTCCGCTCGCCGCCGCGACGGCCCCCGGCCAAAACGCCGCCTGGGGATAAGTCCGGGGACAACCGCCTGACTTCCTTCTGTCGCACGACTGGGCTTTAAGTCGTGCCAGCCTTGCCGGAGCCCTTGCGATCATGCGCCACCTTCGCCTGCTGATCCTGCTGCTGCCCGCCGTCTTCCTGACGCTCGGCGCCTGCCAGACGATCCCGCGCCCGGTCTTCGACGCCGCCGACCTGGCCGCCGCCAGTCCGCCCTGGCGCTATGATTTCCGCACCGAGGACGAGCGCGCCCGCTTCGTGCGCGAGACGATCAACGCCCAGAACGCCGCCCACGACGGAGCCTTCGACATCCTGGCCCTGTCCGGCGGCGGGGCCAATGGGGCCTATGGCGCGGGCGTCATGGTCGGGTGGAGCCAGGCCGGAAACCGGCCCGACTTCGAGGTGGTGACGGGGGTGTCGACCGGCGCCCTGATCGCGCCCTTCGTCTTTGCCGGCCAGCGTTTCGACCCGGCGCTGGAGCACGCCTATACCAGCGGCCAGACCGACCAGCTGCTGAAGTCGCGCGGCCTCTACGCCCTGCTGCTGCCCGGCGTGTTCAAGCCCGAGCCCCTGACCAATCTGGTGCTCAACAACATCTCGCCCGAGCTGCTGGCGGCCATCGCCGAGGAACACCGCAAGGGCCGCCGCCTCTATGTCTCGACCACCAGCCTGGACACCCAGACCCAGGTCGTCTGGGACATGGGCGCCATCGCCCAGCGCGACGACCCGGCCTCGCGCCTGCTGTTCGTCAATGTGCTGATCGCCTCGGCCAGCATCCCCGGCGCCTTCCCGCCCGTCCTGCTGGACGTCGAGCATCAGGGCCGCCGCATTCAGGAGCTGCACGTCGACGGCGGCACGGTGTCCAGCTTCCTGGTCGTGCCGCAGGCGCTGCTGCTCGACACCCCGTCCAACCGCCCCCTCGGCGACGCCCGGATATGGATCGTCGTCAACGGCCAGTGGGATCCTCGCTTCGAAGTGGCGCGCATCTCGGCGGTCAGCATCGCCGCGCGCAGCTTCGACACCATGATGAAGGCGCTGCAACGCTCGGATCTGACGGCCGTCACCCAGTTCGCGCACCGTCACGACATGACCCTGTCGGTCGCCGCCATTCCCGATGAGGTCGAGGCCAACACCCTGGACTTCACCCAGGCCCACATGACCGCCCTGTTCCAGGCGGGCGAGGCCCAGGCCATGGCCGGCCGCGCGTTCGAGCGGCGGGTCGATCCGTCAGAGGCGCGCCCCAGCCCCCGCCGTCGTACGGACCAGGCCCCCAGGGTGGTCCTCGGCCCGCCCGGCGGTTAGGATTTCATTAACCATATTGACCGGATTGCGACAACAACCATCTGATTACGAACAATATTTTTCGTATAACGGCGGAACTATCCACAGCTCCTGTGGATTCTTTCAGCGCCCCTGAGAAGCAGAGGCCGTTCCGACGGCGCCGCCGCAGACCGTGGCCGACGCCGTCCCAGATGAGTTTTCGCATGTTCATCGCCATCGCCCGCCCGGCGGTGGAGCCCCAAGGCCCCGACGCCGTCGCCGTCCCCGGCTCTCCCGCTGTCCCCACGCTCAAGCCGCGCGCGCTTCACGCCCGCCTGCTGGCCAACGCCGCGTTGAGGCGGCAGCGCGGCCGGCGGCGTCGGCAGGAGAATCGCAACGAGGACGCCGACTACTGGCTGCACGCCGCCTGCGTCGCCGTCGGCAAGGCGGCCGATCTGCGCCGCGCCGAGGCCGCGCCCCTGCCCTGAGCCTCAGCGCAGTTCGGGCAGACGCCGCGCCAGGGATTCCTTCAGCTTGCGCCCGCGCTCCGACAGGCTCTTGCCCCGCCGCCGCTCGCGCACCTCGAAGCCCCGCCCCCAGCGTTCGTGCATGGCGGCCATCAGGGCCGGGTGGCGGTCGTACTGGTGTACGATCGCGCTGATCCCCCCGTCCGGGTTGACGATCCGCCCCTCCGCCAGGGATAGGTCCGCGCTCGAGGTCAGGCCGATCGTGGCGATCCGGCCGTAGTTGGGGGACGCCTCCCCCTCGACCAGCCCCAGATGCAGGGCGATGTTGCAGGCCGCCTGATCCGCCCCGAAGGCGCCGCCGATCTCGGACCTCGGAATGGCCGCCAGCATCAGCAGGGTGCGGCAGAAGCGGATCATGCTCTCGCGCGGTCCCATCACCGTGCCGACGCAGACGCACGGCTTGTCGGCCAGCGCCCGCGCCACGTCCTCGCCGCCGACGCCGCGCAGATATTTCATATTGAAGGCGTGGCCCTTCAGCCCACCGTCATACTCGACGAAGAACTCGGACTTCAGCGGCGGCGGGTCGAAGGGCGGCGCCTGGAAGACCACGTCGCGCACATCGGTCATCAGCACGCTGCGCGCCCAGGGCCGCTCGCTCATAAGCCTGTCGAAGGCGGCGAACCGCTGCATCACCGGGTGCGGCCGCCAGGCGCCGTCGGGCAGGCGGGCGGGCGGGACCGACGCCACGTCGTGCTCGGCCAGAAAGGCCAGAAGCGCAGGCTCCTGATCCGTCACCAGCACCACCGGCCCAGCGTAGACCGCGCGCAGCGAGCGCACGAAGACCGCCACGTCGGCGGCCTCATACCCCGTGGCGTAGCCCAGGATCAGATCATGTTCGGCCGCCGCAATGGCTGGAGAAGCCCCCCTCTCCCCTGCGATCGCAGCAGAAACCCAGCCGAGATAAGCGGACTTCGCTGCGGGAGCCCCCATTTACGCCCTCATGGAATCCACGAAACGCTTGAACAGATAGAGGCTGTCGGTCGGACCCGACGAGGCCTCCGGGTGATGCTGCACGCTGAACACGGGTTTATCCTTCAGCGCAATCCCGCAGTTGGTGCCGTCGAACAGCGACACATGGGTTTCAACCACGGCCTCGGGCAGGCTGTCGCGGTCGACCGAGAACTCGTGGTTCATCGACACGATCTCGACCTTGCCCGTGGTCAGATCCTTGACCGGGTGGTTGGCGCCGTGGTGGCCCTGCTCCATCTTCAGCGTCTTGGCGCCCAGGGCGATGGCCAGCATCTGGTGGCCCAGGCAGATGCCCATCAGCGGCTTGCCGCTGTCCAGCAGCTTCCTGATCTCGGGCACGGCGTATTCGCCGGTCGCGGCCGGATCGCCCGGACCGTTCGACAGAACCACGCCGTCGGGGTTGCGGGCCAGAATCTCTTCCGCCGTGGTCGAGGCGGGGACCACGGTGATCTTCACCCCGGTCGAGGCCAGGGCGCGCAGGATGTTGCGCTTCACGCCGTAGTCGACGACCACCACCGACGTGTCGCCGGCCTCGGGCTGGGCGTAGCCGGTCGGCCATTCCCAGGCGCCCTCGGTCCATTCGAAGGCCTGGGTGGTCGAGGCGTCCTTGGCCAGGTCCAGACCGACCAGGCCCTTCCAGTCGCGCGCCTGGGCCGTCAGGGCCTCCAGGTCGAACTGGCCGTCGGGGGCGTGGGCGATGACGGCGTGCGGGGCGCCCTTCTCGCGGATCAGCTGGGTCAGGGCGCGGGTGTCGACGCCCGCCAGGCCGATGACGCCGCGCGACTTCATCCAGGCGTCCAGCCCGCCCGAGGCGCGCCAGTTGGCCGGATCGGTCGGCACGTCGCGCAGGATGACGCCGCGCGCCGCGCGCTCGGGCGCCTCGCCGATCTGCTCGACGTCTTCCAGGTTCACGCCGACGTTACCGATGTGCGGGAAGGTGAAGGCCAGGATCTGGCTCATGTACGACGGGTCGGTCAGGATTTCCTGATAGCCCGTCATCGAGGTGTTGAAGACCACTTCGCCCAGGGCCGAGCCGGTCGCCCCGACGCCGATCCCCGACAGGACCGTTCCATCTGCGAGCACGAGGACGCCGGTGGCGCCGGACAGGATTTGAGTCGTCATGGCGCAGGGCTCCTAGCAGTGAATACGGGCGGACAAACGGCGGCGTCGCTAAAGAGATGAAGGGGGCGTGTCAACACAGGCTTTCGACTATGCGCCCTGCGCGCGTCCCTGTCGCTTGCGAACCCACAGCCAGGCCAGGCTGGTCACGGCGAAGAAGCCGACGCTGGGCCAGATGTAGCCCCCCGCCGCCGCCGCAACCGCAAAGGCCGAGAACACCGCCCCGCCGACGGCCAGCAGACGCCAGCCCGGCTTGGTCGTCAGCTTCCACAGCGTCACCGAACACAGGGCGTAGAGGCACAGCGTCAACACGGAGGTCACGCCGATCAGCACGCCGAACTGCTGGCCCAGGGTCGGCTGGGCGCTGGCGATCACCATGGCGCTCATGATGACGCCGTTGATCAGGGGGTTGGACAGGGGCGTCTTGCCCTTCTGCGCCCCGCCGAACCAGCGCGGCAGCCAGCCCGCCTCGGCCGAGGCGCGGGCCGTCTCGCCCCCCATCATGGTCCAGCCCGCAATGGTGCCGGTCGCCTTGATGACGGCGCAGGCCGCCACCAGCCCGGCCACCGAGGCCCCCATGACCCGCGCCACCAGATCGGCGTAAGGGCTGGTCGAATGGGCCAGCACGTCGGCCGGGATGACGCCGAACACGGCCACGCTGGCCGCCACATAGACGATGAAGGCCAGCAGCACCCCGCCCAACGAGGCGCGGCCCACGTCGGTCGCCGGATTCTTGACCTGACTGGACAGGGCCGCCGCGCTCTCGACGCCCAGGAAGGCCCAGAAGATCACGGCCAGCGAGGCCGGAACCGTCTTCATCAGCGGCTCGCCCGCCGGGCTCCACGAGGCGGCGAAGGTCTCGCCGCTGAAGGCGATGACGCCGGCGATGATGGCCAGACCGATCGGGATCAGCCCCAGCACCAGGGTGATCGCCCCGAACCGCGCCGCCGTCTTCGACCCGGCCGCATAGGCCGCCGTGGTCAGCCAGATCAGCGCCAGATTGCTGAGCGCGCCCCACATCGGCTCCTTCAGCGCCGGAAAGAAGAAGGCCAGATAGCCGGTCCCCGCCACCGCCACGGCCACGTTGCCGGTCAGGCAGGCCGCCCAATAGGCCAGCCCCGTCTGATAGCCTAGAAACCGTCCTAGGCCGCGCCGGGCGAAGTCCGACAGGCCGTCGGCCTCCGGCTGCATCCGCCCCAGACCGCCGAACACCAGCGCCAGGGTCACGGCTCCGATCCCGCAGACGAGCCAGCCGATGACGCTCGAGCTGCCGGTCGGCGCCAGGGTGGCGGGCAACAGGTAGACGCCCGATCCGATCATGTTCCCCGCCACCACCAGGGCGGCCAGGCCCCAGCCTATGCGGTGCGAGGGTTCAGGCAGGATGTCGACTTGGCTCATGTCCGCCGCATAGACCGAAATGTCGCAGCCGTCGCCATGAAGATTGCGGCCTCTACTTCCTCCGTCATTCCCCGGCCAGCCGCGAAGCGGCGCAGACCGGGGAACCCAGCGGCGCCCGTCAGGGCGAAAACCCCGCGCTCAGCGCTTGCAGTGAAGATCGCCTCCGGCGCCGCTGGATCCCCCGGTCTCGCGATGCTCGCCGGAGGATGACGGAGTCGATTGCTCCAAGGCGTGCTAATCCCCCGCCGAAGTTCTGGAGTTCGCCCATGCCTGTCACCACGGTCGGCCTCGATGCCGACGACACCCTCTGGCACAATGAGACCATCTTCCGCCTGAGCCAGAAGCGGTTCGCCGAACTGCTGGCCGACCACGCCGAAGAGCCGGTGATGATGGACCGCCTGGCCCAGGTCGAGCGGCGCAACCTGCGGCTCTACGGCTACGGCGTGAAGGGCTTCACCCTGTCGATGCTGGAGACGGCGATGGAGCTGTGCGACGGCTCGGCCCCGCCCCACATCGTGCGCGAAATCCTGGCCGCCGGGCGCGAGATGCTGGTCCACCCGGTCGAGACCCTGCCCGGCGTCGACGAGACCCTGGCCGAACTGGCCGAGACCTACCGCCTGGTGCTCGTGACCAAGGGCGACCTGATGGACCAGGAGCGCAAGCTGGCGGCCTCGGGGCTGGGCGAGCTGTTCGCCGCCGTCGAGATCGTGTCGGAGAAGGACCGCTCGACCTATGACCGCGTCTTCGCCCGCCACGGCTCAGGCGCGGCCGAGGCGGTGATGGCCGGCAACTCCATGAAGTCCGACGTCCTGCCCGCCATCGAGGCCGGCGCCTGGGCGGCGCACATCCCCTACCACATCACCTGGGCCCACGAACTGGCCGACGCGCCAGAGGGCAACGCCCGCTACGTCAGCCTCAGCCGCATCGCCGAACTGCCCGCCTGGATCGCCGCGATCGACGACAAATAAGAGTCGGCGGGGCGGGCTCCCCAAGAAATCGCGCCCGCCCCATTCTGGCCCTTGCCCCCCGGCCCCTCCCTCTCTAAACGGGCCGCTTAACCGACAACCTGAACGGATCGGCCGCGAGCGCGCTCGCGCCCGTCCGTCTGCGCGCGTGGAGACCGCCGCCCTGACCAGCCACGAAGAAAAGGACGCCATGGTGCGCGCCGCGCTCGCAGAGCAGGGCGACAGCGGGATCACCCCGCGCCATACGCTGTTCTACTTCTACGGCGAGGAAGAGGCGCACGGCGACCTGTGCGAGGTGGCCCGCCGTGCGGGCTTCCTGACGCGGGGCCAGGGCGACATGACCGTCCTGGAGACCACCATGCCGGTCGACGAGGCGTCGTTTTCGCCAGTGTCGGCCATGATGCAAACCTGGGCCGCGGCCTTCCAGCTCGACTACGACGGCTGGGAGTGCGCGGTCGTGACGAACTGAGACGAACGCCGATGCCCAAGCGCACAGACATCCAGTCCATCCTGATCATCGGCGCCGGTCCGATCGTCATCGGCCAGGCGTGCGAGTTCGACTATTCCGGCGTTCAGGCCTGTAAGGCGCTGAAGGCCGAGGGCTACCGGGTCATCCTGGTCAACTCGAACCCGGCCACCATCATGACCGACCCCGAGGTGGCCGACGCCACCTATATCGAGCCGATCACCCCCGAGATGGTCGAGAAGATCATCGCCAAGGAGAAGCCGGACGCCCTGCTGCCCACCATGGGCGGCCAGACGGCCCTGAACACGGCGCTGGCCCTGAACGCCTCGGGCGCCCTGGCCCGTCACGGCGTCGAGATGATCGGCGCCAAGGCCGAGGTCATCGACAAGGCCGAGGACCGTCAGAAGTTCCGCGACGCGATGGACAAGCTGGGTCTGGAATCGCCCCGCTCGCGCGCCATCCACCATATTGAAGAAGCCGACGAGGCCCTGGCCTTCGTGGGCCTGCCCGCCATCATCCGCCCGTCGTTCACGCTCGCCGGCACCGGCGGCGGCATCGCCTACAACGTCGAGGAATTCCACGAGATCGTGGAGCGCGGCCTGGACCTGTCGCCGACCACCGAAGTGCTGATCGAGGAGTCGGTGCTGGGCTGGAAGGAATATGAGATGGAGGTCGTCCGCGATCATGCGGACAACTGCATCATCATCTGTTCGATCGAGAACATCGACCCGATGGGCGTCCACACCGGCGACAGCATCACCGTCGCCCCGGCCATGACGCTGACGGACAAGGAATATCAGATGATGCGCGCGGCCTCGATCGCCGTGCTGCGCGAGATCGGGGTCGAGACGGGCGGCTCGAACGTCCAGTTCGCGGTCAACCCCAAGGACGGCCGTCTGGTCGTCATCGAGATGAACCCGCGCGTGTCGCGCTCCTCGGCGCTGGCGTCCAAGGCCACCGGCTTCCCGATCGCCAAGATCGCCGCCAAGCTGGCCGTCGGCTATACGCTGGACGAGTTGAAGAACGACATCACCATGGTGACCCCGGCCAGCTTCGAGCCGGCCATCGACTATGTCGTCACCAAGATCCCGCGCTTCGCCTTCGAGAAATATCCGGGCTCCGAGCCGTCGCTGACCACGGCGATGAAGTCGGTCGGCGAGGTCATGGCCATCGGCCGCACCTTCCAGGAATCCATGCAGAAGGCCCTGCGCGGGCTGGAGACGGGCCTCAACGGCTTCGACGACATCGAGATCGACGGCGTGGCCGGGGCCGAGGACGACGCCGCGATCAAGGCCGCCGTCATCCGCGCCCTGGGCCTGCCGACGCCGGACCGCATCCGCGTCATCGCCCAGGCCTTCCGCCACGGCCTGACGGTCGAGGAAGTGCAGGCCGCCTGCGCCTATGAGCCGTGGTTCCTGCGCCAGATCGCCGACCTGATCCGCACCGAGGGCCACGTCCGCGTTCAGGGCCTGCCCACGGACGCGACCGACTTCCGCAAGCTGAAGGCCAAGGGCTTCTCCGACGCCCGTCTGGGCGTCCTGACCGGCAAGACCGAGGGCGAGGTCCGCAAGGCCCGCCGCGCGCTGGACGTGCGCCCGGTGTTCAAGCGCATCGACACCTGCGCCGCCGAGTTCGCCAGCGCCACCGCCTATATGTATTCGACCTATGAGACTGGCGCGCTCGGCCAGGTTCCGGCCTGCGAGGCCGAGGTGTCGGACCGCAAGAAGGCCGTCATCCTGGGCGGCGGTCCGAACCGCATCGGTCAGGGCATCGAGTTCGACTACTGCTGCTGCCACGCGGCCTTCGCCTTCGACGACATCGGCGTCGAGAGCATCATGGTCAACTGCAACCCCGAGACGGTCTCGACCGACTACGACACCTCCGACCGCCTGTATTTCGAGCCGCTGACGGCCGAAGACGTGCTGGAGCTGATCGACGTCGAACGCTCCAAGGGCGAGCTGCTGGGCGTGGTCGTCCAGTTCGGCGGCCAGACCCCGCTGAAGCTGGCCCACGCGCTTCAGGAAGACGGCGTGCCGATCCTGGGCACCAGCGTCGACAGCATCGACCTGGCGGAGGACCGCGAGCGCTTCCAGCAGATGCTTCAGGCCATCGGCCTGCAACAGCCGCCCAACGCCCTGGCCCGCTCGGCCGAGGAAGCCACGATCAAGGCCGAGGAGGTCGGCTATCCGGTCGTCCTGCGCCCGTCCTACGTCCTGGGCGGCCGCGGCATGATGATCGTCCACGACCGCGAGGGTCTGGACCGCTACGTCGGCGAGGCCATGCGCGTCTCGGGCGACGATCCCGTCCTGATCGACCACTATCTGAACCGCGCCACCGAGGTGGATGTCGACGCCCTGTGCGACGACGAGACCGTCTTCGTCGCCGGCGTGCTGGAGCATATCGAGGAAGCCGGCGTCCATTCGGGCGACAGCGCCTGCTCCATGCCGCCCTTCTCCCTGCGCCCCGAGACGGTGGCCGAGCTGAAGCGCCAGACCACCGCCATGGCCAAGGCCCTGAAGGTGCGCGGCCTGATGAACGTGCAGTTCGCCATCGAGGAGCCGCACAGCGAGAACCCGCGCATCTTCGTGCTGGAAGTGAACCCGCGCGCCAGCCGCACGGCGCCCTTCGTCGCCAAGACCATCGGCCAGCCGGTCGCCGCCATCGCCGCCAAGGTCATGGCCGGGGTTCCGCTGTCGTCCTTCGGCCTGGTCGACAAGGAACTGGACCACATCGCGGTCAAGGAAGCCGTCTTCCCGTTCGCCCGCTTCGCCGGGGTCGACACCATCCTGGGCCCGGAAATGCGCTCGACCGGCGAGGTCATGGGCCTGGACTGGAAGCGCGAAGGCGAGGCCGATCTGGCCCCCGCCTTCGCCCGCGCCTTCGCCAAGTCCCAGACCGGCGGCGGCACCATCCTGCCGACCGAGGGCACAGCCTTCGTCTCGGTGCGCGACGCCGACAAGCCCTTCATCGTCGAGGCGGTGAAGACCCTGCTGGGGCAAGGCTTCGCCGTCATCGCCACCGGCGGCACCCACAGCTACCTGACCGAACAGGGCCTTGAGGTCGGTCTGGTCAAGAAGGTGCTGGAAGGCCGTCCGAACATCGTCGACGCCATGAAGAACGGCGAGGTCCAGCTGGTCTTCAACACCACGGACGGCAAGCAGGCCCTGGCTGACAGCTTCTCGATCCGCCGCACGGCGCTGATGATGAAGATCCCCTACTACACCACGGCGTCCGGCTCGCTCGCCGCCGCCCAGGCCATCGCCGCCGTCCGCCACGGCGAAATGGATGTCCGCCCGATCCAGTCCTACAACTGAGATCAGGCTTCGAGCTGAACAAAGGCCCCCGGCGACCGCTCGCCGGGGGCTTTTTCGTGCCCCGCCTAGGCGCCGCCATCACCCCTTCCCCGGTTGCCCCATCCCCACCAGCGGCTAAGGTCGTGCGTGACATTGGAGGGGACGCCATCATGAAGAAGACCACGCTCACCGCTATCCTGGCCGCCGTTCTGGCGGCCGGTTCCGCGCCCGCCATCGCCCAGGACACGGGGCTGAAGGCGGCGGTCAAGGCGGACTATGACGCCAACCTGGCCAGTCTGTTCGACCACTTCCACCGCAACCCCGAACTGTCCGGCCTCGAAGTCCAGACCGCCGCCCGCATGGCGCAGGAGCTGCGCGCCCTGGGCTATGGCGTGACCACCGGCGTCGGCGGCACGGGCGTGGTCGCCGTCCTGCGCAACGGCCCCGGACCGACAGTCATGATCCGCGCCGACATGGACGGCCTGCCGGTCGAGGAGAAGTCGGGCCTCGCCAACGCCTCCACCGCCCGCCAGGTCGACAGCGACGGCGTGGAGAAGCCCGTCATGCACGCCTGCGGCCACGACGTTCACATCACCGCCCTGGTCGGCACGGCGCGCCAGATGCAGGCGCGCAAGGCCAACTGGTCCGGCACCCTCGTCCTGATCGCCCAGCCGGCCGAGGAGCGCATCTTCGGCGCCCGCGCCATGGTCGAGGACGGCCTCTATTCCCGCTTCCCCAAGCCGGACTACGCCCTGGCCTTCCACGTCTCGGCCGACACCCCGACCGGCAAGATCGAGGCGCCGCTGGGCATCACCTCCTCCAGCTCGGACAGCGTGGACATCGCCGTCCACGGCGTCGGCACGCACGGCGCCTCGCCGCACATGGGGGTCGATCCCATCCTGGTCGCCTCGCACATCGTGGTGGCGCTGCAGTCCCTGCGCAGCCGCGAGACCAATCCGCTAGAGGGCGCCGTGGTCACGGTCGGCGCCATCAAGGGCGGCATCAAGCACAACATCATCTCGGACCGCGTGGACCTGCAGCTGACCGTCCGCGCCGACAGCCCCGAGGTGCGCGCCCAGCTGCTGGACGGCATCGACCGCATCGCCCGCAACACGGCCCTGGCCCTGGGCGTGCCCGACGACAAGCTGCCGACGGTGGTGCGTTCGCCCCTTGAGAACACCCCGCCGACCATCAACGACGCCGAGACCGCCGCCCGCGTGCGCGCCGCCCTGACCGCTGGCCTCGGCGACGACGTGCTGATCGACAAGCCGCGCGGCGGCATGGGCGCCGAGGATTTCGCCTATTTCGTCACCCCCGAAAGCGGAGTGAAGGGCGTCTACTTCAGCGTCGGCGGCACTCCGCCCGCACAGGTGGACGACGCCCCCGGCCACCACTCGCCCCTGTTCCGCATCACGCCCGAACCCGCCGTCACCCTGGGCGTCGAAGGCTCGGTCCTGGCCGCCGAGGCTCTGATGCCCAAGCGTTAGGCAAGGGGCGCTGAACCCGGCGGCGTCGCGGCCGTTCCTCAGGCAGGTTCCGCTTCCCGAGGAGACGCCGCCGATGCCCCTGCCCCGCCTTTCCACCCTGCTGGGCGGCCTGCTGCTGTCCCGCCGGGGCCGCAGCATGGCCGCCCGCCACGCGGGCAAGATCGCCCTGGCGACCCTGGCCTGGCGGCTGTGGAAGAGCCGCCGCGCGCCGGTCCAGAGCGCCGGGACGGGCGGAGCAGGCGCCCGCGCGCCGCACCGGCGTCAGCGCTGGAGCGGACGGCGCCGCTGACGGCGCGTCGTCCCGCCGAGGAAACCCGGATCGGCCGACGGCGTTAACATCTTCATGCGTCTGTCCGTCATCCAGGTCATCGCCGCCCTGTTCGCGGCCGTCTGTCTCGTCATCGCCTTCATCGCCGCGGGCGTCGCGGTCGTATCGGGCGTCTTCATGCTTCTGGCCGTCGCCGCCCTGGGCTTCATCGCCTGGAGCGCCCTGCGGCGGGCCTTCAGCAAGGCGCGCGGGCCGTCATCCCCGCCCGCGCCGCCCTCCGGGCCGTAGGAAAACCGCCGAAACACGGCTGCGCGCTTGCGTCGCGCGGCATGGCGCCGTTTCGCCATCTTGAGTTTGGGCGTCGGGCGCCCTAACTTCCTTGCCCGGTCACGCAACGCCCCCGTGGCCGCAGCGGTACCGGAACGTCTCTCACCTGTCTTCGGGCGTAGCAAGAAACTCACGACACAATGGAAAAAGTGCCGATGACGGCCGAGGGATATCGCTCCCTCGACGATCAACTCAAGCAATTGAAGTCGGTGGAACGACCCAGCGTGATCGCCGCCATCGCGGAAGCCCGCGAACATGGCGATCTGTCTGAAAACGCCGAATACCACGCCGCCAAGGAACGCCAGGGCTGGATCGAAGGCTCGATCGCCGAGATCGAGGACAAGCTGTCGCGCGCCCAGGTGATCGACGTGTCCAAGCTTTCGGGCGACCAGGTCAAGTTCGGCGCCACCGTTACCTTCGTGGACGAGGACACCGAGGAAGAAGGCGTCTATCAGATCGTCGGCGAACACGAAGCCGACGTGAAGCTGGGCAAGATCTCCATCGCCTCGCCGATCGCCCGCGCCCTGATCTCGAAAGAGGTCGGCGACGTGGTCGAGGTCAACACGCCCGGCGGCGTGAAGGCCTATGAGATCCTCAAGGTCGAGTGGAAGTAACCTCCGCTGACATCGAGGCTGAAGGCAGGGCGCGCGGCTTGGCCGCGCGCCCTCTTTCCATCTGGGTCGTGTCCGACGGCCGCACCGGCATCCAGAACCAGGCCTTAGGGCTGGCCGAGGCGGTCGCCCGCCTGACCCCGGCCGAGATCACGGTTCAAACCGTCCGCTGGCGCCCCGCTTTCGACCGCTGGCCGTCGGCGCTGAAGACCCCCGCCATGCTGGCGCCGGGGTCGTTCGATCCGCGCGACGTGACCGAATGGCCCGACCTGTGGATCGCCACCGGCCGCGCCAGCCTGCCGCTGTCGGCGCGCGTGCGCGGCTGGAGCGGCGGCAAGACCTTCATCGTCCAGACCCAGGATCCGCGCTGGCGCAACGACCGCTACGACCTGATCGTCGCCCCCGCCCACGACGGGTTGAGCGGCCCCAACGTCCTGTCGATCACCGGCAGCCCCCATCGCATCACCCGTGAAAAACTGGCCGAGGCCGCGCCCGCCTTCGCCGCACGCATCGCCCCCCTGCCCCATCCGCGCGTGGCGGTGATGGTCGGCGGCGCGTCCGCCGCCTTCGACCTGCCGCCCGCCCACGCCGCCGAACTGGCCGAGCGGCTCGCCAAGGCCGTATCGGCCGCGAACGGCGCCCTGCTGCTGACCTATTCGCGCCGCACGCCCGAAGCGGCCAAGGCGGCGATGACCGAGCGCCTGTCGGCCCTGCCCGGCTGGATCTGGGACGGCGAGGGCGACAATCCCTTGTTCGCCATGCTGGACGGCGCCGACCACATCCTCGTCACCGAGGACAGCGCCAATATGGCGACCGAGGCCGCCTCGACCGGCAAGCCCGTCCACATCCTGCCGATGGTCGCGAAGAAGACGCCGGGCAAGTTCGCCCGCCTGCACGCCGATCTTCAGGCGCGCGGCGCCGCCCGACCCTTCGACGGGTCGCTGGCGCCCTGGGCCTATGAGCCGCTGAACGAGACCGAGCGCGCCGCCCGCGCCGTGCTGGCGGCGACGCGCCGCGCCTAGTCCCCGCCGCCGTCGCCTCCGCCGTCGGAACCGTCGCTGTGGTGGCTGTTCACGCAGGAAACGCCGTCCGTCAGCGGCGCAGCCTCTTCGGTCTTCTTGTCCGCTCGCTTGACGCCGCTCAGCCCCATCAGGGCCACGCCCAGACCCGAACCGATGGCCACGCCCAGCGCCAGCCACATCGCCAGATTGTCGGTCGCCGCGCCGATCCCGGCGCCGATCGCGATGCCCGCGCCGATGCCGACCGGCATCCAGACCGCCTTGTTCACCTGTTTCATCTCGTCCCCTCGTTGAAAACCCGAACTAGCCCAGCGACAGCCGGGCCATGTTCTGATCGCCGCGCTGACAGGTCGGCCCGCTCTCGGAACGGATCGACACCCCCGCCGCCGCCAGTTCGGCCAGGAAGACCTGTCCGGCGTCCGGCTGGGCCTCGCGCCCCTCGGCTGCGGGCGCGCCCGGCGCCGGTCGGCACAGGCTCACCGCCGGAGCCGCCCGCCAGCGCGCCAGGGCCCAGACCATGCGGGCGCGCGCCTCGGCGTCGCCCAGGTCGACCGCCTTCGGCTCCTGCACCGGCGGCGTCACCCACACGTCCACCCCGTCGAACCGCGTCCGCAGGGCCGCCTCCAGCGCATAGGCGCTGTCCAGGTCCAGCCCCGCATCGGGCCGCAGCAGGACGATGGCCCGCCGCCCCTCGGCGTCAGTCATCACCGCATCGGTGGCGAAGGGCACGGCCTCGGCCAGGCGGTTGCGCAGGGCCGCCGCCGGATCAGGGGCCGCCGACTGGCTGGTCTGCACGGCGCGCGCCGCCGCCTGCGGATCGGCCACGACGATCTGGTCCAGGGTCGCCGACACCGGCACGTGCAGGGCGCCGGTCAGCCGCTCCTGCAGCCGCGCCTGGGCGTCGGCCACCAGCTTGCGCGTGCTGACCAGAGCCGAGACCGTCACGCCGCGCCCCTCGCTGCGCGCGTCCAGCAGGGTGATGCGCGACTCGGCGCCGGCGAAGATGTCCTCGACCGCCACCCGGGTCTCGGCCGTGGCCCGGCTCTCCAGGGCGATGCTGCGCAGCGACAGGGCCAAGGGCACGGCCAGCAGGACGAACACGACCATGACCGCCACCCCGCGCCAGGGCTTGGGCCGCTCCAGCAGACGCGGCCGGAAGCCGTAGAAGCCCGCCGTCACCGTCGCCGCCAGGGCGATGGCCACCAGGTTGGTCATGAACAGGAAGAAGGCGCCCCCCGCGATCGACAGGTCGCCGGTCCCCAGGCCGAAGCCCACCGTCGCGACCGGCGGCATCAGGGCGGTGGCGATGGCCACGCCGATGATGGTCTCGCCGCGCTGGCGGATCACCGCATAGGCGCCCGCGATGCCGGAGAAGACCGCGATCAGCAGGTCGAAGAAGTTCGGCCGGGTGCGGGCCAGGATCTCGGCCGTCGGCTCCTTCAGCGGCGACAGCAGGGTCAGCAGGATCGCCACGAACAGGGCCAGCCCCACCCCGACGCCCAGCGCCGTCAGCGACTGCTTCAACTCGTTCCAGTCCAGCAGGGCCAGGGAGAAGCCCATGGCCACGATCGGCCCCATCATCGGCGACACCAGCATGGCCCCGATCACCACCGCCGGCGACGACAGCATCAGGCCCAGGGCCGCGATGGCGGCCGAGATCACCGTCATCATCAGATAGCGGCCGCTCAGCCCGCCGTTCTCATAGACGGCGGCGGCCGCCTCGGCGTGATCCACGCCGCGCCGGGCGCCGACCAGCAGGCGGCGCAGCAGGTTTCGCGTCTGGGCGGCGGCGGGCGTTTCGGCGGTCATCCCCGTTTCATATCCCTCCATGAAGCGTGACGGAACGACAGGCGTCGCGAAATCGGGAATCAGCGCCTAAATAGGAGCCATGACCCAAGCCAAAGCCCCAGCCCGCACCGTCCGCGTCGCCATCATCGGTTCCGGCCCCGCCGGCTGGACCGCCGCCATCTACGCCGCTCGCGCCTCGCTGAACCCGGTGATCATCGCCGGCCTGCAGCCCGGCGGCCAGCTGACCATCACCACGGACGTCGAAAACTATCCCGGCTTCGCCGAGACCATCCAGGGCCCCTGGCTGATGCAGCAGATGCAGGCCCAGGCCGAGCACGTCGGCACGGAGGTCATCCACGACATCGTCACCCAGGCCGACCTGTCCCAGCGCCCCTTCCGCCTGACGCTGGACTCGGGCGCCGAGATCCTGGCCGAGACGGTCATCATCTCCACCGGCGCTCAGGCCAAATGGCTGGGCCTGGACTCCGAGGCTGAGTATCAGGGCTTCGGCGTCTCGGCCTGCGCCACCTGCGACGGCTTCTTCTATCGCGGCAAGCAGGTGGTGGTGGTCGGCGGCGGCAACACCGCCGTCGAGGAAGCCCTGTTCCTGACCAACTTCGCCGAGACCGTCACCGTGGTTCACCGCCGCGACGAGTTCCGCGCCGAGAAGATCCTGCAGGACCGCCTGTTCGCCCATCCCAAGATCAAGGTGATCTGGGACGTGGCCGTCGAGGAGATCGTCGGCGTCGTCGACGGCGTGGCCCGCAACGTCACCGGCGTGCGCCTGAAGAACGTCAAGACCGGCGAGATCAGCGAAATCCCCGCCGACGGCGTCTTCATCGCTATCGGCCACGCCCCCTCGTCCGAACTGTTCAAGGGCGAGCTGGAAACCAATTCCGGCGGCTATCTGCGGGTCAAGCCGGGCACGGCGGCGACCGCCATCGAAGGCGTCTGGGCCGCCGGCGACGTCACCGACGACGTCTATCGCCAGGCCGTGACGGCGGCGGGCATGGGCTGCATGGCCGCCCTCGAAGCCGCCCGCTTCCTCGCCGAGGAAGACCACAAGGCCGCCCAACACCCCATCAGCCACAAGGAAGCCGAGAAGATCGGCGCCTGGTGAGGCCTCAGGCCCCGCCCTCATCCGACAGGGCGGGCGCCGCCCGCGGCAGGCGCACCGTCGCCCGCAGCCCGCCTTCGGGGCGATCGCCCAGGACCACGCCGCCGCCGCTGCGCTCGATGATCGACCGACTGATCGCCAGGCCCAGCCCCGCCCCGCCCGTGGCGCGGCTGCGCGACGCCTCCAGCCTGTGAAAAGGCGAGAACACCGCTTCCAGCTGATCTGGCGGCAGGCCCGGCCCTGAATCGTCGATGATGCAGACGACCGCGCCCTCCTCGGACATCACGGCGACCTCGGCTCGATCGCCGTACAGCACCGCATTGTCGATCAGATTGGACAGCGCCCGGTCCAGTTGGTCCCGATCGCCGTTGACCAGATACTCGCCGTCCGCCGCCAGACTCACGTCCCGCCCCATTGCGACCTGCCGCGCCGCCATTTCGCGCGCCAGATCCGCCAGGTCGACAGGCTCGACGGTCCACGGCGCATCCTCGCCCCGCACATAGGTCAGCAGTTGGGCGATCAGCCGCTCCATGCGCGCGATGTCGGCCGCCGCGGCCTCGTGCGGCGCGGCCGCCAGCCCCTCGACCCTCAGACGCAGGCCGGTCAGCGGCGTGCGCAGGTCATGGGCGACGGCGGCCATGATGGCGGTGCGCTCCTTCAGCGCCTCGCCCAGACGGTCGCGCATGGCGTCCAGCGCCCGGGCCGCTTCCTGGGCCTCGCGCGGGCCGCCGACGAAGGCCGCCGCACGACGGTCCCCCCGCGTCGCCTCGGCCAGCCGCTGGAAGGGCGCAGTCAACCGTCCGGCGCCCCACAAGGCCAGCGGCATCAGGACAGCGGCGGCGATCAGGAAGGCCAGCGCCATGCGCAGACGCTGCGGCGTCAGCCAAGGCGACGGCGGCGTCGCCACGATCCAGCGCCCGTCCGCCTGACGCGCCGCCGCCTCGAAGGGCGCAAAACTCATTCCCGGCGACAGGGCCATGCTCGTCAGCAGAGCCTTCATCCCCTCGGAGAGCGGCCCTGACGGCGCGGACGGCCCGCCCGCCGGGGCGCGCTCGGGGCTCAACGGCCGCACCCGCACCTCAGCGTCCAGCAGCACCGCCAGCCCGGCCTGAGCCACCAGGGCCTGCCCCTCGTGCGCCGCCTTGAACGGCGGCGCGGCGACGACGCGACGCCGCCAGCCGGTCTCCGCGTCTCCCGTCACAGCCGCCTTGGCCTCGGCCAGCGTCACCCGTGCGGGCGGCGGGGCGGGAAAGGCCAGGGCGATGACGAAGGCGACCGTCAGACTCAGCAGGATAGCCGCGACGGTGAAGCCCGCCGCCAAGGTGCGAATGGACAGGCTTCGGATGCTCATCCCCGCACCGGCGTGCGGAAGCGATAGCCCGCCCCGCGCACCGTCTCGATCAACGGCGCCTGTCCCGGCCGGTCCAGCTTGCGCCGCAGGCGGCTGACCGCCAGATCGACCGCTCGGTCGAAATTCTCGGCCAGCGGCCCGTGGGTGTTCTCCAGAATCTGATCGCGGCTGAGGATGCGCCCAGACGATCGCAGGAAGGTCAGCAGCAGGGCGAACTCGCCCCCTGTCAGCTCGACCGGCGCCCCCGCCGGGTCGGTCAGGCGCCGCGTCTCGACCTCCAGCGTCCAGCCCTCGAAGATCAGCGGTCGATCCATCGCCTCGTCCAGAAGGGTCGGGCGACGCAACACTGCGCGGACGCGGGCCAGGAGCTCGCGCGGCTCGAACGGCTTGGGCAGATAGTCGGCGGCCCCGACCTCCAGCCCGACGATGCGGTCGGTGGTCTCGCCCATGGCGCTCAGCATCAGCACCGGCGCCCGCCCCTGCAGCCGTCGACAGATCGACAGCCCGTCCTCGCCCGGCATCATCACATCCAGAACGACCAGGTCCGGCGCGGCCTCGGCCAGGCGCGCGTCCATCGCCGCGCCGCCGTCGGCGGTCCGCACGGCATAGCCGGCGCCCGACAGATAGTCCTGCAGCGCCGCCCTCAGGCTGGCGTCGTCATCAACGATCAGAATGTCGGCCGTCGCGTCCATGCTCCCCCTTTTCTTCTTCCCCCTTGTATCTCTCGTGTGTCGGAGCGCCCTCGGCAAGCGCACGCAGCCGACATGAAGGCGATACGAACGCCCACGAGCCTGTCTTCCCATCTTCGGAGACGCCCATGCTCGCCCTCGTCCTGCTGCTGACCTCGACCGCTCCCTCCCCGGTCCCCGATCCGATGTGCGCCCGCGCTCTGCGTGCTGCGCCCGATCTCAGTTGCGCGGCGGCGGATCACGGCGTCGCCCTGGCCGCCTCGCCAGCGGAAGCGGAACGGCTGGTGAGCTACGCGCGCGCGGGCGAAGCCCGCTTCAGCACCCGCTTCGACCGCGACATCGCCCCCTATGTCGTCGTCTCGACCCCGCCCCTGCCCGACCGGGCCGCGCTGAACGCCGCGGGCTTCTCTCACATCCTGCCCTGGCCCGCGCCACGGGCGTTTGACGAGGCGGCGCGCCGCAGCGTCGAACAAGGCGCGCGCAGTTTCGCCGCCTCCCAGAACATGAGCCCCGCCCAGACGCAGGAAGTGGTCGCCCGCGCCCTGTCCCAGATTCCGGACGCGAAAGCCCAGGCCGCGCTGGACGCCGGCATGGTCCCGCACGAACTGGGCCACCTGTGGTTCACCGCCGCCTTCTGGCCCGAGCGCCCCGAGACGGACACCAAGACGGACCCCGGCGCCCCGCGCCATTACGGCGGCCCCGGCCCCGACTGGCTGGACGAAGCCGCCGCCGTCATTCTGGAAGACGAGCCGACCGCCGCGCAGCGCCGCGCCCACTTCCGCGCCCTGATGAAAGGAGAGGCGGTCCCCGCCGTCGGTCCCATCGAGGGCCGCGCCATACTGCTGGACCTGCCCGGCTTGCTGGCGCGCGAGCATCCCGGTCTGGCGCGCGCCGTCGCGGTCGCGCCCGAACTGGCCGTCAAAGGCGGCGTCGGCGTCAGCTTCACCCCGGCGGGCGCCGGTCCTCTCCCGGCCGCGCTCGAGCGCGTCTTCTACATCCAGACCCGTGTCTTCGCCGACTATCTGATCCGCATCTCAAACCGCCCGGCCATCCTGGCCGTCATCGCCCAGGCGATGGCGGACGGACGCAGCTTCGAAGACTGGTTGGCGTCTGACGGCGCAGCCCATGGCCTACCCTCGACCCTCTCCGCCCTCAGCGACGGCTGGCGAGATTACGCCTTAGGCGTTTAGGCGATCGCCCGTCCTCAACCCTGAGGCTTGCCGACCTCTTCGACCGCCATGGGGGTGACGCCCGCAGGCGGCGGGGCGGTCACGGTCACGCTGGGGACGGCGCCGCTCTCGAAGGCCTTGAGCCGTTCGTTGATGGCGGCGATCTCATCCTTGCCGGCCTGGCGGCGGCCGCCCAGGCTGGCGACGCCCACCACGCGGGTCTGGCCGTCGATCTCGACCGTGCGCAGTTCGCCCGACTTGGCGCCCTCCAGCGCCGCTTCCACGCTGTCGGCGGCCGTGGCCAGCAGAACGCGCGACTGGGCGAAGCGGGCCTCGTCGATCGACGGCTCGCGGCCGGAATAGGCGGTGACGAAGGCGGCCGTCTCACCGGCCGCGCCCTTCCAGCGATAGAAGATGTGCGCCCCGACCTGGGTGATCTTGGCCAGGCTGGGCGACCACCAGGGGTGGACGTAGTCGGCGTGGTAGTGGGTCGCCGTGCCCACGCGCTCGGACACATGGCCGTTCAGGGCGCGCGCCGCGACCCGCTCGGCCCGGTCCCAGGCCCAGCGCACCGGGCCCCGCGCCAGGGAGCCGTCGCAGGTGAAGCTGAACTGGCAGCCCGTGGTCCGCTCTGCGCCCTGATAGACGACGCCGCAGACGCTGGCGGGATAGTTGGGATCGCGCACCCGGTTCAGCACGACCTGGGCCACGCCCTCCTGCCCCTCGGTCGGCTCCAGCGCCGCCTCGTAATAGACCGCCTGGGTCAGACAGCGCAGGGCGCGCTTGCGCGACGCCTCGTCCGCCGGGCGGAACAGGAAGGGCCGCGCGGGCTGAAGCGCGCCCAAGGCGTTGGGCATGGCGGCGTTCAACTGCTGCGCCGCGACGCCCACCGCGCCCTGATCCAGGCTGGGCTTGCCGCCCAGGGTCAGGCTCTCCCAACCGGGGGTCAGGCCGTAAAGTTCCGGCAGGCCCAGAGCCGGGTCGTGCCGACGCGCGATCGCCAGTTGCCCCGCATCCATCCGCGCCGTCACCGCCGCCAGGCCGTCCGGCCCCAGGTCGCCGCCCGTGGCGCGGGCCACGGCTTCGGCGGTGCGGTCGATGTCGGGGCGCGGCGTCGAACTGGCCGACATGGCCACGCCCATCGCCGCCAGGGTCACGGCCATGGCGGCGGGCGCCGCTGCCACAGCCCGGCGTCCGGTCGTCTTCAGCGGCGTAAGGCGGCCGAGGTTCATGCGGTGTCCGTATAGCGGCGTCTGACGGCGCCGGAAATCAGCGATCTGCATGACCGCCCAATCCGGCGCTTTTCAGACGCGAAGATTACCGTTCCGTGAGGCGGAAGCGGCGATCTCCTCGCCGCTTAACGATCGCCCAGGCTGGAGCGCAGCATCCAGGCGGCCTTTTCATGGGCGGCCAGACGCTGGGTCATCAGGTCGACCGAGGCCTCGTCCCCCACCTCGTCGGCGGCGTCCAGGGCCGCACGCGCGGTCGAGATGACCACGCCGTGGTCCTTGATCAGCTCCTTGAGCATCTCGGACGCATCCTTCTCCGGATCGCCGTCCTTGATCGAGGTCAGATTGGCGAAGGCCGAGGCGCTCTGCGGCGCCAGTTCGCCCAGGGCGCGGATGCGCTCGGCGATGTCGTCCAGGGCGGCCCAGATCTCGCGGTACTGCTCTTCCAGCAGGTTGTGCAGGCTGAAGAACTCCGGCCCGCGCACGTTCCAGTGATAGCCGTGCGTCTTCAGATAGAGGGCGTAGCTGTCGGCCAGGGCCTTGGACAGTTCGCGCGCGACGTCGGCGCGTTCCTTGGGCTTGAGACCGGTGTCGATGGCGTTCATGACGGCTCCCGTTGGCAGTGCTGTGTGAAGATCAGCCTTGCAGTTAGGTCGCCGAACGCACGATCCAAGAGGTCGGCGGCGACGCGTCGCAGGAATCTTCGCCCCTGTAACGCGACGGCCGCTTGAGCGTTGCCCCTACCGGTCAAGGAGGGGGCATGGCGCGTGCTTAGCGCTGGCGCGCCTTGCGGGCGGCGTAGCGCGCGTCGCGGGCCGCCTTCTGCTCTTCCTTGGTCAGTTGCTTGCGCTCCTTGCGGGCGGCGCGCTTGGCGGCGTCGACCTCTTCCTGGGCGGCCATTTCGGCGGCCAGGCGGGCGGCTTCCTTCTCAGCCTTCTCGCGGCGCGCCTCGGCCTTGGCCAGTTCGTGCTGCTGGCGGATCGCTTCCTTCTCGGCGGCGCGCTTTTCGGCGAGTTTCTCGAACTCGGGATCCTGAACGGTCGGCTTCGGCTTGAACCGGGCCAGCAGGGCTTGTTTGGCGTCTTTCTGGGCGGACAGGCGGTCGTTGAAGCCAGTGTTCTTGAGGTCGCGCATGCTGAGAGGCGGGTGTCCTTGATAGGGAATGGATATGACGAAAAAGGCCGATCGCCAGGGCGACGGCCGCAGATCGGGCCGGAAGGCGCATCTCGACGCGCTCGACCCGGCGCGAGGCCAAAGCCGAATTTCACGCCGAAATCAAGCTCTACGGCCCGTTTTCATGGGATTTAGCGGCGATGGGGCCGCCAGAACGCAGAATACGGCCGCTCGACGCGGCCGCATCCATGTCGATGAATCAGTGCGGCTTCTGGGCGTGGCCGACGGCCGCGCCGGCGGCGCCGCCGACCGCCGCTCCGACCGGACCGGCCACCACGGCCCCGGCGATCGCGCCGGTGGCGGCCTTCTGTTCAATGCTGTGGCCGCAGGCCGACAGCGCCAGGGCTCCGGCCCCGGCCAGCGCCAGGACGGCCAGACGGGAAGCGATGCGGGTCATGGGTCAACTCCTTGAAATAGCACAGCTTGCAACGCGAGAGTCGCAGGCGGGTTCCCATCTATGGCGCGACTCTGACGAACAAGATGTCACACCCTGATCAATAGCTTATTCGCACCCCACGCACATCAGCGCCAATCTTCCATCAGCATACAAATACAGTCTTCATAAGAAATTCTAAGGCGCAATTTCGTCACGATTAAAAACAATCCAAATAATGACTGAATGTCATTTTCCCTATGCTGAGGAAATTACAATTCTAGCGAATCAGTCACATTGAGGCCATGATCGGATGGATAAAGGCCCGCCTTCGAGGGCCGGCGTTCAGTCGGCGTTCGCCCGACCTGCTTAAGCGCGACGCGTCCTTGTCGCCGGGGTTCGGGATCTACGGGGGCGGCATCCTCGCCCTGTTGTACAGGACTACGCCTTTGTTTCTCTCCTCGCAGACGCGTGCGCTGATGCACGCCGCCCGCTCATTCCGCCTGCGCCCCACGACGGCTGCGGCGGCGTTCGGCGGCGTCGTCGGCCTCGCAGTCGGAGGGGCCTATCTGGGCGGCCTGGCCGCCCAGGCCTCGACCGTGCGCGCCCAGGCCGAGCGCCTGCAGGGCGCCGGCGCCGGCGGCTACACCCAGGAAGCCCTGGCCCAGGCGGCTGGCGGTCTGGACGCCAGCGCCCTGACCATCGCCCATCGCCATGACCCCTATTCCGTCGCCGGCTCGGCCCAGCGCGACCGCCAGGCCGAACTGCTGACCGCCCGCCTGGAGCAGCTTCAGGGCCAGGACGGCCTGCGCCGTGAGTCCGCGACCAAGGTCTCCGCCGCCCGTCCTTTTCGCCTCGACGGCGCCCTGGACCAGTCGCGCGACCTCGATTGCCTGACCCAGGCCGTCTATTATGAAGCGCGCGGCGAAGGCCGCGACGGCATGAAGGCCGTGGCCCAGGTGGTGCTGAACCGCGCCCGCCACCCCGCCTTCCCCAACACCGTCTGCAGCGTCGTCTATCAGGGCGCCAATCGCAGCACGGGCTGCCAGTTCAGCTTCACCTGCAACGGCGCCATGCGCGGCCGCGTCAATCGCGCCGCCTGGAACCGCGCTCGTGAAGTGGCGACCAAGGCTCTGTCGGGCCAGGTCTTCGCCGCCGTCGGCAACGCCACCCACTTCCACACCACCGCCGTCTCGCCGTCGTGGCGCAACAGCCTGGTGCGCGTGAACCAGGTCGGCGACCACCTGTTCTACCGCTTCGGCGGCCGCTCGGGCGGCAGCCAGGCCTTCGCCTACAACCCGCGCCCGTCGGGTCCGGCCGAGCAGGCTCCGCGCCTGATTCAGGCCAGCCTCGACCCGGTGGAGACCGCCCGCAACGCCTCGGGCGCCGTGGCCTACACCGCCGTCCTGGCCCGCGAAGCCCTGACCTCCGGCGGCAAGACGGAAGAGCGTCCGGTCGCCGCGCCGCGCGCCTCCGCGACGCCCGCACCGACGGCGACGCCCCCGGCCGCGCCGAAGCCCGCCGCCGCACCCGTCACGGTCAACGCCGAGGCCTGATCGCGCGCCTCAAGGGTGCGTCTGGCGGTGGGTCGTCAGATTCTGCTGCAGATTGCCGTAGCGCCCCTGCTGGCTCAGGTTGACGTCTGCGTCGCCCGGCTGACCGGACTGCACGCCGTTCGCTCGGTCGCGCCGATCAGCGGCGGCCTCATCCTTCAGCTGGGCGCCGCGATCGGCGAAGCTGCGTTGCTCCCTGGGCGGCTGTGGGGCCCTGGTCATGGCGTCTCTCCTTCGAGGTCGCGCCCTCCCGCCCCATGAAAACGGCCCCCCGCCGGGCCCGTTCCCCGAAAAACCCCGGTCCGCGTCCGCTCAGCCGGCGTCCAGGCCGATGTCGAGCTGCATGACCGAATGGGTCAGGGCGCCCACGGAGATGACATCCACCCCCGTCGCGGCGATGCCTGCGACGGTGCTCAGGTTCACCCCGCCCGACGCCTCCAGCACCACCGGCCCGAAGGCGCTGTCGCGCACCCGCCGCACCGCCTCGGCCATGTCGTCCAGGCTGAAGTTGTCCAGCATGACGACGTCCGGCCGCTCGGGCAGCACCTCGTCCAGCTGATCCAGACTGTCGACCTCGACCTCGACCTTCATCAGGTGGGGGGCGAAGGCCCTGGCGCGGCGCACCGCCTCGCCCGCCCCGCCGCAGACGGCGACGTGGTTGTCCTTGATCAGGATGGCGTCATCCAGACCGAAGCGATGGTTCAGCCCGCCGCCGCAGGCCACCGCGTGCTTCTCCAGCGCGCGCAGCCCCGGCGTCGTCTTGCGCGTGTCGGCGATGCGGGCGCTCGTTCCCGCCACGGCCTGCACATAGGTCCGCGTCAGGGTGGCGATGCCGCACATCCGGCCCAGCAGGTTCAGCGCCGTCCGCTCGGCCGCCAGCAAGGCGCGGGCGTTGGCCTCGACCGCGATCAGCACGGCCCCGGCCTCGAACGCCTCGCCGTCGGCGACCTTCACCGTCACCGTCGCCTGCGGGTCCAGCGCGTGGACGGCGATCCGCGCGACCGCCCCGCCGGCCATCACCCCCGCCTGACGCGCTGAAAACACGGCGCTGAAGCGGGCGTCCTCGGGGATGCAGGCCTGCGCCGTCACATCGCCCGTGCGCCCCAGATCCTCGGCCAGCGCCATGCGCACCACGGGCTCGATCAGCAGGTCCGGCAGGGTTCGGGTCACGGAAACGTCCTTCGTCATTCAGATCACGGCCGCCAGGGCGGCGAGCGTCGCCGCCTCGGCCTCTTCGTCGCGCGCCGGCGCCGGCGCTGCGCGCATCCGCGTGTGCTCGGCCCTCGGCAGACTGTCGGGGAAGTCGCGGCGATAGTGGCCGCCCCGGCTTTCGCGCCGGTTCAGCGCCCCTTCGGCCACCAGCCGCGCCGCCGCCAGGCACGCCGCCGTCGGATGCGCCTTCGCCAGGTCGTCGATCAGGGCCAGCAGCGCCGTCAGCCCCGCCTCGTCCCGCACCACGCCCGCATGGCGCGTCATGGCGGCGCGCAAGGCCGCCAGCGCCTCGGGCGGCAGATCCGTCATCGCCTGCGCCGCCGCCAGCGGCCGCCGCTCGGGCTGGACCTCGGCCGCCGCCGCCCGGCCCGCGCGCCGCCCGAAGGCGCCCGCCTCCAGCAGGGAGTTGGACGCCAGCCGGTTGGCCCCATGCACCCCCGTCGCCGCGCACTCGCCGATGGCGAACAGGCCGGGGACCGAGGTGCGCCCCTCGTCGTCGGCGACGATGCCGCCCATGTGATAGTGGGCCGCCGCCGCCACCGGAATCGGGCTGACGCGCGGGTCCAGCCCCGCCCTCATGCAGGCGGCGAAGACAGCCGGAAACTCATGCGGAAAGGCCTCGCCCACCGCCCCGGTCGCGTCGAGGAAGGCGCCGCGCCCCTCGACCCGCGCCGCGTGAACAGCGCGCGCCACGATATCCCTCGGCGCCAGATCCGCGTCGGGATGATCGCCCAGCAGGAAGGCGCCGTCGCCATCGACCAGCCGCGCGCCCTCGCCGCGCAGGGCCTCGGTCGCCAGCGGCGCCGGGTCCAGTCCCACATCGATCGCCGTCGGGTGGAACTGCACGAACTCGGGGTCCAGCACCTCGGCCCCGGCCTGCCAGGCCAGCGCCAGCCCCTCGCCGCGCAGGGCGGACGGATTGGTCGTCGCCTCGAACAGGCCGCCGACGCCGCCGGTCGCCAACACCACGGCAGACGCAAACACTTCATCCAACCGGCCGCCTCGGCGTTCGATCACCGCGCCGCGCACCCGTCCGTCGACGTCGCGGATTAGGCCGCGCAGCCTTCCGTCTTCCCAGATCTCAATGGCCTTCGTCGCCCGCGCGGCGGCGACCACGGCCGACAGTATGGCCCGACCCGCGCCGTCGCCGCCGACCCGCGCCACGCGCGGCAGGCTGTGCGCCGCCTCCAGACTGACGGAAAAGCCGCCGTCGGCGTCGCGGTCGAAGGGCGCGCCCAGCGCCGCCAGCCACTCGACCGTCTCACGTCCCCGCATCGTCAGGGCGCGCGCCGCCTCGGCCTCGACCAGGCCCGCGCCCGCGCCTTCGGTGTCCTTGGCGTGCAGGGCCGCGCTGTCCTGCGGCGACAGGGCCGCCGCCATCCCGCCCTGCGCCCAGGCCGAGGAGCAGGCGTTCAACAACGGCTCGGGCGTCACCACCAGCACCTTGCCGTCCGCCCCCAGCGCCCCGGCCGCCTCCAGCGCCGCCGACAGGCCCGCCAGCCCGCCGCCGATGATCAGAGGCCCGTCATGCCGGATGCGCGCCATTCGCCTAGCGGCCTCCCAAGCCGAAGAACCGCAGGCCCATCTCGAACGCCGGTTCGACCGCCCCGCCCGTCAGCGGCAGCAGGGCGCCGATCGCCGCCGCCGCGCAGACCACGGCCGTCAGCAGGTAAAGGGCCAGGCTGCGCCCCGCCTCGGGCCAGCTCAGCTGTCCCCACGCCGCGCGCCAGACGCCGCGCTTCAGATGGCCGAACACCGCCAGCCCCAGAAAGACCGCCAGGATGAACCGCCCCGTCGACACGCCCCACCACACGGCCAGGCCGCCGATGAGCAGCAGCACCACCTGCTCCAACCGCGGATGCACCCGCGTGAGCACCGGCCCCAGCGCCTTGGACCCGTCCAGCGGCGGGGCGGGCAGCAGGTTCAGTAGATTGATCATGGCGATGAAGAAGGCGCCCATCAGCCATTCCGGCGACTTCATCGCCAGGCCCACGGCCACGAAGGGGATCATGGCCAGCAGGCCGAACGCCGGCCCCGCCAGCGACACCAGCACCCCGTGCCACTCGCTCTTCGGCTCACGCTGGCCCTTCGCCAGTCCGCCCAGGAAGGGGATGATGTAGATGCGCGCCGGCCCCATGCCGACCCGGTTCATCGCCAGCACATGGCCGTACTCGTGCACGAACAGGCCGAACAGCACCGCCCCCGCCACCACCCAGCTGCCGGTCAGGAACCACAGGAAACCCGCCATCAGCAGGGTCGAGACCACCGCCCAGACCGGGTGCTGGCCCTTGTCCTCCTGCGGCGCCTCATGGCGCGCGCTGTAGCGGGGGGCCTCGCGCGCAGGCGCAGGCGCCGCCTCTTCCGGCCGCGCATCCCAGGGTCCGGGTTTACGGCCGCCGGAGGGAAGGGTGTTGTCTGTGTCGCTCATGGATTCGAACTGGGCGCACGACGACCGACCCGCAACGGGCCGCGTCGCCGCAGGGCCGTCAGATCAGCTCCACATCGACATGATGCCGCGCCTTGATCAGGTCGTAGCGCGCGGGCTTCGACGGCGGCGGCAGGTCGATCATCCGCTGCACCGCCAGGCGCGCCTTCTCCAGCATGTCTTCGGGAACCGTCACCTCGAACTGCATGTGCAGCAGGCAGTCGCGGATGTTC
The DNA here is from genome assembly GCF_001956865.1 of Brevundimonas sp. ZS04. NCBI lineage: Bacteria > Pseudomonadati > Pseudomonadota > Alphaproteobacteria > Caulobacterales > Caulobacteraceae > Brevundimonas > Brevundimonas sp. ZS04. The sequence continues at coordinate 26,303 of NZ_MTHE01000005.1, read as the reverse complement.
TCCAGCGTGATGCGCTTCATGTGCGGGCACAGGTTGCACGGCCCGACGAACTCCACCTCGGGCACGTCGCCCTTGATGTTGGAGGCCATCGAGCATTCGGTGATCAGCACCACCCGCTTGGGCCGACGCTGCTCGACATATTCGGTCATGGCGGCCGTCGAACCGGCGAAGTCAGCGGCGCGCAGGATCTCTTCAGGGCATTCCGGGTGAGCCAGCACCTCGGCGTCCGGCCAGGCGTCGCGCATATCGGCGATGTCCTGCGTGGTGAAGCGCTTGTGCACCTCGCAATGGCCCGCCCAGGCGATGATGCCCACCGTCGTCTGCGCCGCGACATTGCGCGCCAGATATTCGTCGGGGATCAGGATGACCTTGTCGACGCCCCATTCCTTGGCCGCCCATTCGACGACCTGCACGGCGTTGGCGCTGGTGCAGCAGATGTCCGTCTCGGCCTTCACATCAGCCGTGGTGTTCACATAGGTGACGACCGGCAGGCCCGGATGCCGCTCCTTGATCAGCCGCACGTCCGCCCCCGTGATCGAGGACGCCAGCGAACAGCCCGCGCGCAGGTCGGGGATCAGCACCGTCTTCTCCGGCGACAGGATCTTGGACGTCTCGGCCATGAAGTGAACGCCCGCCTGAACGATCACCTTGGCGTCCGAACGCGCGGCCTCCTTGGCCAGCCCCAGGCTGTCGCCGACATAGTCGCCCACGCCGTGAAAGATCTCGGGCGTCATATAGTTGTGGGCCAGGATGACCGCGTCGCGCTCGCGCTTCAGCCGGTTGATCTCGCTGATCAGCCGGGCCTGCTCGGGCCATTCCAACGGCGTGACGTGGTCCTTGACCTTCTCCCACACCGGAGCGGTTTCTTCCGCCAGTTCCTTCGACAGACCGAAAGCGCCGTCCGCCATCGTCCCTACTCCCTATCGGCCGTCTGCGCGGCCCCGACTTATGCTCAAACTTAGCATAAGCAGGCGCAATGTAGGCTCTTCCGCACACGGCGCAAGGGAAATCGGCTCAGTCTTCCAGGGTGAACAGAGCGTCCAGCGGCACGCCCAGCGCCTGCGCCAGCGTCAGGGCCACCAGCACCGAAGGGGTGAAGACCCCGTTCTCCACCGTATTCACCGTCTTGCGCGACAGCCCGGCCCGGTCGGCCAGTTCCTGCTGCGTCAGGCCCGCCGCCGTGCGGACGGCCTTCAGCTTCACGAACAGACGCGGATCAGCCACCGGCGGCCCGCCGGTCCAGCTGCCAGTAACGCAGCCCCGCCGCCGAGGCCGTGACGAACATCAGCCCCGGCATGGCCGCCACCGCCGCCTGCGGCTTCCACAGGCCCAGGGCGAAGACGACCACCATCCCCGCCAGCGCCACGCCCAGGGCTGCGTTCAGCGCCGAGCGCCGGAAGGACAAGGTCAGTTCGTCCTCCAGCAGCCGCTTCATCTTCTTGTCGCCACGAATATCGAAACCCGTGACCATCATCAGGTGCACCGCCGACATCATCGGCGACAGCGCCACCATCATCCAATTCAGCGCCTCGCCCTGACCTCCGGCGATAGCCCAGGCCGAGATCGTGCCCTGATAGACAAGAAAGAGCGACGCAAACGGCATGAACGCCATCGACACGGCGCGCTTCTTCTGGACGGTGTCGCGATAGCCCTCCTTGGAGCGCTCCACCCGTATGGTGTCGGAATCCGGTCCATTGTGTGTTCCCAGCACCATCGAAACGACGACAGCGCAGAGTCCGAGCAAGGCCAGGATAGCCCCGACGGTCACCGTCCGGCCTTCGCTACGCTTGACCATCAGGACACCGCAGAAGGCCGCCGTGAGGCCCACGCCGCCCAGAGCCGCGATCATCTGCAGCCGCCGCACCCGACGTCGCTCGTTCGCCTTCGCTCTTTCGAGTTCGTCGCTCATCCGCCCCTCACATGACACCTACAGGTTACATATCACCTACGGGTTACATATCACCTACGGGTTACATCGCAAGACCCCAACCTTCCTTCTCCCGCAAGGGGAGAAGGCTAGAACGCAATTTTCGTTCTCATGCGCCGCAGCATCGCCTAGACCGGGACACGCTTCATCCTCCCCTGCGCCGCCTGACCGAGATCATCGTGCAAGACACCGTCCGCCGCATACTGACCGCCCGCGTCTATGACGTGGCTGTAGAGACCCCGCTCGATCCGCTGAAGCGGCTGTCGGCGCGGATCGGGCGCCCCGCCCTGCTGAAGCGCGAGGATCTGCAGCCGGTCTTCTCGTTCAAGATCCGGGGCGCCTACAACCGGATCGCGGCCCTGAGCGAGGCCGAGCTGGCGCGCGGCGTCATCTGCGCCTCGGCGGGCAATCACGCGCAGGGGGTGGCGCTGGCGGCGGCCAAACGCGGAGCGGCGGCGACCATCGTCATGCCGACCACCACGCCGGGCATCAAGGTGGCGGCGGTTCAGGGGCTGGGCGGCCAGGTGGTGCTGCACGGCGAAAGCTTCGACGACGCCTACGCCCACGCCCGCACGCTGGAGAAACAGACCGGCGCGACCTTCGTCCATCCCTTCGACGACCCCGACGTCATCGCGGGGCAAGGCACGGTCGGGCTGGAGATCCTGCGCCAGCACCCGGACCCCATCGACGCCGTCTTCATCCCCATCGGCGGCGGCGGGCTGGCGGCGGGGGTGGCGGCCATCGTCCGTTTCCTGCGGCCCGAGACGCGGCTGATCGGCGTCGAACCCGCCGAGGCCCCGACGATGAAGAGCGCCATCGAGGCCGGGCGCGTGGTCGATCTGGATCAAGTCGGCCTGTTCGCCGACGGGGTGGCGGTGCGCCGCGCCGGGTCCGAGACCTTCCGCCTGTGCCGCGACCTGCTGGACGAGATCGTGCTGGTGGACACGGACGCCATCTGCGCGGCGGTCAAGGACATCTTCGACGACGTGCGCGCCGTGGCCGAGCCGTCGGGCGCCGTGGCCCTGGCCGGGCTCAAGGCCTGGGCCGCGCGCCATCCCGGATCGGGAGCGTTGGTGGCGATCAACTCGGGCGCCAACGTCAACTTCGACCGCCTGCGCCACGTCGCCGAGCGGGCCGAGATCGGCGAGGGCGCCGAGGCTCTGTTCGCCGTCTCCATGCCCGACCGGCGCGAGGACTATCACCGCTTCCTGCGCAGCCTCGACGGCCGTTCCATCACGGAGTTCAACTACCGCTGGTCCGGCGACGGCGCGGCCCAGATCTTCGTCGGCGTAGCCCTGCGCGACGGCGCCGCCGAGCGCGAAAGCCTGCTCAGGCGCCTGACCGCCGACGGCTATTCCGTCGTGGACATGAGCGACAATGAGACCGCCAAGCTGCACGTGCGCCACATGGTCGGCGGGCGCACCATCGGCCTGCCGCACGAGCGTCTGCTGCGCTTCGAATTCCCCGAACGGCCGGGCGCCTTCCTGCGCTTCCTCAACAGCCTGCAGCCCGCCTGGGCCCTGACCCTGTTCCACTATCGCAACCACGGCGACGACGCGGGCCGGGTGCTGGCGGGGGTCAGCGTCCCGCCGGATCAACAGGCGGCCCTCAGCGCGGCGCTGGACGAACTGGGCTACCCCTACGTCGACGAGACCGACAACCCGGCCTGCCGCCTGTTTCTGGACGGGGCGGCCTGAACCGTCCCCGTCACTCTCGCGCTTGCCCCCGCGCCTACGCCCGGCTGATCGCCTCTGCGATTTCCTCGGCGGGGCGGCCGGCCAGATCCTTGGCGATCTCGCCGACCAGGCGCTGCTCCAACGTCTTGTGCCAATGCTTGCGCAGCTGACCCAGGGTCTTGGGCGCGGCGACGACGGCCAGGGCCTCGATCTTGTTGGTCAGGGCCATGTGGTTCAGCGCCTCGGCCACGCCCATGGCGAAGCCGTCCTCGGCCTGGGTGTCGTTGTCGGGGTTGGCGTCGCTGGAACGGCGGCCCGGCGCGCCGGACAGGCGTTCGGGGATCTCGGGCGTCGCCATCGGCTTGAGCTGGATGTCGAGGTTGTGGCCGGTGTTGCGGAACAGGCTCAGCTTCTCGCCGTCGGCGACGGCGACCAGGGCCCCGTTGGGCAGGTTCATCATCAGACTCCCGAAATGAGCGCCGAAAGGGAGGGCGCTGTCAGTCTAGCGCAAACGCCCCTTGCACCGTTCCCTCCTGCGACGCTTCGTGCGCCAGCAGCCACCGCTTGCGCTCCAGCCCGCCCGCATAACCGGTCAGGGTTCCATCAGCCCCGACGACCCGATGGCAGGGCACGATGACGCCGATCGGATTGGCGCCGTTGGCCAGACCCACGGCGCGCACGGCGGCGGGCTTGCCGATGGCCTGGGCCAGTTGGCCGTAGCTCCAGGTCCGTCCCGCCGGAATGGTCCGCAGCGCCGCCCAGACCGCGCGCTGGAACTCCGTGCCGCCCGTCTTCACGGCGAGGCCGTCCAACGCCGTCAGATCGCCGTCGAAATAGGCGATAATGGCGCTCCGAACGGCTTCGGGCGCCCGCCCCGGCGTCAGCCGCGCTTCGCCGTAGTGGCGGGCCAACAGCTTCATCATCCGCGCCTCATAGTCGGTGAAGTCGAAGGCGCGCACGGCGCCGTCCGCGTCCGTGACCAGCAGCACCTCGCCGACCGGCGTGGCGATGCGGTCCAGGGTGAAGGTCTCAGGCTGCGTCTTTTTCATCGTCGTTCTCCATGATCGTCATGCCGTCGATCCCCGCCTCGCGCAGGTGCAGCACGCCATAGGCCCGCCAGGGCCGCCATTGCTCGGCCCGCCCCGCCAGCCGCTCGTCCTCAAGCCGGTCGCTGGCCATGTCTGCCGCCTCATCAAGCCAGACGCCCGGCAGATGCAGCCCCGGCCGCGCCTTCACCAGCGGCGCCAGCACAGGGTCCGCAGACAGGTCGCGGCGGATCGCCTCGGGATCGGCCGACAGGTCGAACAGCCGCCGCACCCGCGCCAGCACCCCCGGCAGGGCCTTCAGATCATCCAGCGCCGCCGTCACCGCGAGCCGGTCGCTCCCCTCGAACCGGGCCGAAACCTCGCCCGCCGCCCCGTCTGTCGCCGGGGCCAGAACGCGGCGCCAGACCCCGCCCTCGACCGTCTCGCCCTTCGCCTTCAGGGCGGTCAGCATGGCCTCGACCTCATAGGGCGGACGATAGGGCAGGCTCAGCCGCACGCCTCCATCCCACGGCCGCTCGGCCCGCGCCCGCAGCGCCGACGGCGGCCGTCCATACAGGGCCTGAAACGTCTCATTGAAGCGCCGCACGCTGCCGAAGCCGGACGCCATGGCGACCTCGGCCATCGGCAGATCGGTCTGGTGGATCAGGGCCTTGGCCAGCAGGACGCGGCGCGTCTGGGCCACGCTGACCGGGGCGGCGCCCAGGTGCTGGCGAAACAGACGGCGCAGGTGTCGCTCGCCCACGCCCAGACGGGCGGCCAGGGCGTCGACGTCGCCCTCGTCCAGAGCCCCCGCCTCGATCAGGTTCAGCGCCCGGCTGACGGTGTTGGACGTCCCGCGCCACGCGCCCATGTCGGGCGCGGTCTCCGGCCGACAGCGCAGGCAGGCGCGAAACCCGGCCTCCTCTGCCGCCGCCGCGCTGGCGACGAAGCGCATGTTCTCGCGCTTGGGCGTCCGCGCCGGACAGACCGGGCGACAATAGATCCCGGTGGTCTTCACGCAGGTGAAGAAACGCCCGTCGAAGCGCGGGTCGCGCGTCAGGACGGCCCGATAGCAGGCCTCCTGATCCAGCATGTCGCGGGCGTTTTCCATACCCGCAACATGCGCCCGCCGCGCCGCCCTGTCTCGCGGTTTTCGGACATGACGGCGCCGCAGCTCAACGGCTCACCCCTCGCGCGTCGTCGCGAGCCGCCAGACATAGGTCGCGATATTGACGACGAAGCTGATCGCCATCACCGCGAACACCCAGGTCAGCACCGTACCCAGCGTCAGGGCCGTGCCATCCAGGTCACGACTGGCCTCGCTCACCGCGCGCAGGGCGTCCAGATTGATGTTCGTCGCCCCGCCCTCGACGCGGGCGCTCGCCGCGCCCTGGGTCAGGGTGAGCCACCAGCCCGCATCAAACAGCCGCCACAGCACCCACAGCGCCGCGCCCGCCAGCGGGATCTTCAGCAGCCAAGTCAACCGCCCCTCGCGCCCGCGGATCAGGCTGACCGCGTCCACCGCCATGCCGCCGACGGCCAGGGCCAGGATGGGGCCGTACAGGGCCGCCCACACCGGCGCCGCCTCGATCCCCACCGCGCCGCTTCTCAAGGAGAACTCGCCCAGGCCCGGAAAGCGGATCACGCCGATCCACCACATCACGAAGACGCCCCCGACGATCAGGGAAGCCAGCGCTTCCAGCCCCGGCTTGTCGTTCGCCGTCACGCCCCAGACGCGCGCGCCCTTCGGCAACCATTCGGCCTTGGCCTTCTCAGATCCCGACAGGGACGCGCCCCATTTCGCCGGATCCGCCAGACCGAAGGCCGACAGGTCGCGCACCCGCCATTTCGTCAACCACTTCGGCTTGATGTCGTAATGCTCCATGATCGCCCCGGCCAGGGTCAGCGCCCCCAGCAGGGTCAGCCCTCCGGAGAAGAAGCCGTGGAAGGCCTGGCTGATCGCCCGCCCGAAATCGGCCGGCGCGCCCAGCACGCTGATCAGCAGCCCCAGCGCCTGCACCGCTGCAATGACGATCAGCCCGGCCTTGGCCCCGAACAGCCAGTAGGGAAACAGCTCCGGGCCGATCAGGCTGTCCGGTCCCTTGCGATAGCGGGCGGCGACGATCAGCGGGTGGCCGATCTCGTGCAGGATCGCCTCCTTCTCCTCGTCGTTCAGCGCCCGGCCCAGCTCCTCCTCGCGCGCCTCGACGCGGCTCAGGATCAGATCGCGCAATTCGGCGACGATGTCCTCGCGGTCCTCGGTCGGCAGTTGCGCCGCCACGGCCTCCAGATAGCGTTCGATGATGTCCATCGCGCCCTCTCCCATCTCTTTTAGAGAATCCGTTCCAGCGAGGCGTTGATGCCGCGCCATTCCTCGGTCAGGGCGGCCAGCATGGCCTCGCCCGCCGGCGACAGGACGTAGAAGCGTTTCTTTCGCTTCTCCTCCTCGCGCCACTCGCTGGTCAGCAGCCCCTGTCCCTCCAGCCGCCGCAGCAGGGGGTAGAGGGTGGATTCCTCCATCTCCAGCCCGTCCGCCGCCAGCGCCTGCCGCAGGGTGTAGCCGTAGCGTTCGGTCCGCAGGCAGGCGAGCACCGCCAGGACCAGCGTCCCGCGCCGCAGCTCCAGCCGCATCGTCTCGAACAGTTCCCGGTCCACGTCGCCGCCTCACCTGCCGTCACATAGTGTGTGATACACAGTGTATGCGGCATACCGTATGAGTCAACGACCTTCGCTATCTGATTTGCGTCAGGACCGCTTAGCGCCTTCCAGGTCGTGCTTCAGCCGGTCGATCAAAGACAGGGCGTGACCAGCGTATTCGCTGATCCAGCGGTCATGAATGCGTTTGATCGGCAGGGCGTCGAGGTGGTTCCACCGCTCGCGCCCCTCCCTTCGCGCCACCACCAGACCTGCGCCTTCCAGCACCTTCAGATGCTGCATCACGGTGCAGCGGTCCATGTCGTCGAAACGCTCGCACAATCCGCCGGTGGTGACCGGGCCTTCCTTCAGGCAGTCCAGCATCTGCCGACGACGAGCATGGGCCAACGCCTTGAAAACACGATCATCTTCTGTCTCGTTTGACATGTTATTTTTTTATAACATAAACTGACCTCCTGCAAGCACGAAGGGTTCGAACATGTCCTTGGGTTTCACGGTTTCGGGGCGCATCGCCAAGCCGCCTCACGAGGTGTTCGACGCAGTGGTCAACCCGAACAAGCTGAGCCGCTATTTCACCACCCTGGGCGGCGCCAGCGCGCCGTTGACGCCAGGGGCTGTCGTCATCTGGTGGGGCTCCGTTCCCGTGGACGTCGAGGAGGTCACGCCCGATCAGCGCATCGTGCTGCGCTGGGATGCGGACACGGCTGACGGACAGCCTGCCTTCAAGACCCGCATCGTCATGGAGTTCGAGCCGCTGGACGACGGCTCGACCTTCGTCACCATCGCCGAGTCTGGATGGCTCGACGACGCGGCGGGGAAGAAGGCCTCCTTCGCCAACTGCGAAGGCTGGGCGGCCATGCTGTCGGCGATGAAGGCCTGGCTCGAATACGGCATCAACCTGCGCGAGGGCTTCTATCCCTCCGAGTTGCGCGGCGCCCTTCCCACCAGCGACAACCGGAAGTGAGCCTCCCCATGACCATCAAGATAGAAGGCGGCGTCAACATCGCCATGAAGGTGCCTGGCCACCAGCATCAGGCCGTGGTCGCCTTCTATCGCGACGTGGTCGGACTAGAGAGCATCGACGAGAAAGCGCCCGCAATCGGCTTCAAGCTCGGCCCGAACCAGCTCTGGATCGATGCCTCGGACACCCTGACCCAGGCCGAGGTCTGGCTCGAACTGTTCTCCCCGGACCACAGCGCCGCCCTGCGACGGCTGGAGGACGGCGGCGCCGTACGCTGCGACCTGATCGAACCGCTGGGCGAGGCGTTTCGCGGCGGCTGGATCATGAACCCCGCCAACATCGTGCACGTGGTCCGCGAACCCGACGCCTGGTGACCTCTACAGGACATCGACCCATTCGCCACAAGGCGCGCACCTGCTATCGGCGGCGAAAAGGCCTCCCGGCGATCGCGACGGCGTGCGCTTTCCATCCATTTCTTCCTGACCCAAGCCCCCCAACCTGATCTCCGTCGCGTTCCGGCTCGAAACCCAAAGAAATGACGGCGCGGCGCCGCTTCCCTTCCCCTCGGCTCCACGGTTAAGGTCGGCGTTCCGTAGGGGGAGTATTCTCATGCCGTATCGTCGCCGCGCCGCCTGTTCTCTGCTGGCGCTCAGCCTGGCCCTGGGCGCCGCGCCCGCCCTGGCGCAACAGAATCAGCCCGAACTTCTGGCTGTCGTCGGCCACGACAGCGGCGAGCGCATCACCCGCTCGGCCGACGTGCGCCGCTATTTCGAGGCGCTGCGGACCGCCAATCCCGACCGCATGGTCATGGGCGACTACGCCCAGTCGTGGGAAGGCCGCCCCCTGTTCTGGGCCGCCGTCGGCTCGCCGCGCAACATCGCCCGACTGGACGCCATCAAGGCCGCGACCAACGCCCTGGCCGACCCGCGCAAGACCTCGCCCGAGCAGGCCCGCGCCCTGATCAACGACACCCCGGCCATCGTCTGGATGGCCTATTCCGTCCACGGCAATGAGATCAGCCCCGCCGACGCCGCCCTGATCGCCGCGCGCCGCCTGACCGACAGCCTCGACGCCGAGGCGCAGGGCTGGCTGGAGAACGTCGTGGTCGTCTTCGTCCCGACCCAGAACCCCGACGGGCGCGAGCGCTTCATCAACAGCTTCGAGGCGGGCCTCGGCGCCCAGCCCAACGGCGATCCCCTGTCGGCCGAGCGGGCCGAGCCGTGGCCGTCCGGCCGCTTCAACCACAATTTGTTCGACCTGAACCGCGATTGGTTCATCCAGTCCCAGCCGGAGACGCAGGGCCATTCGGCCCTCATCCGCGAATGGCGGCCGCAGGTGGTGGTCGATTCCCACGAGATGGGCACCGACTCCAGCTTCTTCTTCCCGCCCGAGGCCCAGCCGCTGAACCCCTGGATCTATCCGCCGATCCTGGACGCGCGCGAGCGGTTCGGCCGCAACACCGCCGGGCGCTTCGACCAGGCCGGGCTGGACTATTTCACGCGCGAGACCTTTGACGCCTTCTATCCCGGCTACGGCGACGGCTGGCCCGCCTATTTCGGCGCCGTCTCCATGACCTATGAGCAGGGCTCGTCGCGCGGCCTGATCGCGCGGCGGTCGTCGGGCGAGATGCTGACCTACGCCGACACGGTCAAGGGCCACCTGACCGCCACCCTGTCGACCATCGAGACCGCCGCCCGCGACCGCGAGAAGCTGCTCAGCGACTTCTACGCCTTCCACCGCGACGGGATTTCGGGCGGACGCGGCGCCTATGTCCTGTCGCGCTCCGCCGCCGCCGACCCGGCCGCCGCCGACAAGCTGGCGGGCCTGCTGGTCCGTTCGGGACTGGAAGTCGGACGCGCCACCGCCGCCTTCTCCGCCTGCGGCCAAAATTATCAGGCGGGCGACTATGTGGTGAACCTGTCCCAGCCCCAGCGCCGCATGGCCGAGACCCTGCTGGCCAAGGACGTGCCGCTGGACCCCAAATTCCTCGCCGAGCAGGAAGCCCGCCGCGCGCGCGGCCTGGGCGACGAGATCTACGACCTGACCGGCTGGTCCCTTCCGCTTCTGTTCAATGTGCCGAGCCAGCGCTGCACCGGCGCTCCGTCGGTGCAGACGGCCGCCGTCGGCCCTGAACTGATCCGTCCCGCCGCCGTGGCGTCCGGCGACGCGGCCTACGGCTACGCCATCCATCCGGGCACGGCGGGAATGCGCTTCCTCACCGCCGCCCTGACGGACAAGCTGCCGGTCCGCTCGGTCGAGGAGCCCTTCACCCTGGACGGCCGCGCCTATCCGGGCGGAACCTTCATCGTGCCGCGCGCCGGGTCGCCCGCCGACCTCGACGAGCGCGTCCGCCGTCTGGCCGCCGGCAGCGGCGCCCAAGTGACGCCCCTGGCCACCTCCTGGGTCTCCAGCGGCCCCAGCGTCGGCTCGGACAAGGCCACCGTCATCGCCGCCCCGCGCGTCGCCATGGCCTGGGACGACCCGACCGAGCCGGAATCCGCCGGCTCCATCCGCCATGTGCTGGAGCGCGAATACGGCTGGCCCGTCACGGCCGTCCGCACCCGCCGCCTGGCGAACGCCGACCTGTCCCGCTACCAGGTGCTGATCCTGCCGTCGGGCGGAAACTATGAGCAGATCCTCGGCGAGAGCGGCGTCGCCAACCTGCGCGCCTGGGTCCAGGCGGGCGGCGTCCTGATCGGCGTCGGCTCGGCCAGCCGTCTGCTGACCGATCCCGATTCCAAGCTGCTGGAGAGCCGCCGCGAAAACGCCGTCTCCGGCGACGGCGACAAAGACAAGAAGGACGGCGGCAGCGAGATCGCCACCGACGCCGAATACATGGCCCTGACCGGCCACCACGGCGGCGCGCCCGATCCGGTCGCCGGCGTCCTGGCCAGCGCCGTGGTCGACAACGAACACTGGCTGGGCGCGGGCGTCGCCCCGACCCTCAGCGTCATGGTGCGCGGCTCGGACATCTACACTCCGCTGGCCCGCGACCAGGGGACCAACGTCGTGCGTCTGGCCGGACCGGATCAGGTGCTGGCGTCCGGCCAGCTGTGGGCCGAGAACCGCCGCCAGCTGGCCTACAAGCCCGTCGCCATGGCCTCCGAAGTCGGTCGCGGCCAGGTCGTCGCCTTCACCCAGGACGTAACCATGCGCGCCTTCCTGGAAGGGCTGAAGCCTTTGTTCCTGAACGCGGTATTCCGGGGGCCGGCGCATACGTCAGGGACGAAGGGCGACTGACATCCCTTCTCCCCTTGTGGGAGAAGGTGGACGGCGAAGCCGGACGGATGAGGGGTCTGTTTGAGGTTTGACGAGAGGCCGAGGCTGAGGTCTCGCAACCCCTCATCCGACCTCACTCCGTTCAGCCACCTTCTCCCACAAGGGGAGAAGGAACAGCACGCCGGCTTTGACAACCCGCGTCCCCACAGGCTTTGCTGCATCCGCCAGCAGGGGAGCTGACCACGCATGACCAACCACACGCCGCGCCCGCCCGCCGACGACGGCGACTGGACTCTGCTGCAAAGCCGGATCGACCGCAGCTTCTGGCAGTGGGACCGCCGCACCGAGCCGGACGCGCCCGTCCTCAGCCGCTTCGTCATCCTGCGACCGCCCGAACGCCTCGACTACGACACCTTCGACGAAGCCGAAGCCATGTTCGAGGCGATGGAGGAGTGAGCCGCGCCGCCCTCGCCAGACTCTCCCTCCAGCGTCGCGCGACCAGTCACTGGATTCGCGTCGCCAGCGCCGGGGCGCCCGTAACGCTCCAGGCCCGGGGCGCGATCAAAGGCCTGTCGCACTTCGCCTCGATCATCCGCCCCTCCTGCGTGCTGTAGCGCACAGGCGAGGCGGCCGCGCAGCGCGCTTGGACGGCGAAGAACATGGCCGTCGCGTCCGTCATCGGATCATGACCCTCGACCTTCGCCAGCAAGGGATCGCCCGACAGGACGCCGCACTTGTCGCCCGTATCCAGCCGCACGCCCTTTTCGGTCCGATAGAAGCCTGTGCTCCCCCCGGTGCAGTTCTCGCCGTTCAGGTGGAACAGGGCCGCCGCGCGGTACTCGTCCGGCGAAGGCTTTTCCTCCAGGGTGACGCCCAGCGTCGCCAGCCGCGCGGCGACGCCGCCCCAGCGCGTCGCCCCTGGACCGTCCATCAACAAAGCCACCGCGCGTTCGCCCTCGGGCCGGGCGCGGAACTCGGCGACGCCGTAGCCGTCGCCCGCCATGCCCTGATCCAAAATGTCCTTCCACAGGTCGAAAACGTCCCGCGCGCCTGACGACGCTTGGCGCGTCTCCAGATCGGCCAGCCACTGCACCACCGTCCCGCAATCATAGACCGCCGACCCCGAGCGCAGCCGCGCCGGGTCGTAATCGCGGTCGCCCAGCGCCTTCCGGCACCCGTTCAACCGTTGCGACAGGGCCTCATGCGCCGCCGTCTCCGTCACCGCGCCGGTGGAGACCGCCGCCGCCCAGGCGCCGTATTCAGCCGCACCCTCATGCAGCCAGGGCGCGGCCTCGCCGTCCCGGTTCTCCAGCCGATGTCCGTTCCACAGATGAAAGGTCTCATGCCTGACGAAGGTCGCCAGGCCGGCCGCCACGTGCGCTGGCGGTTCGTCCCAGGCCGCCCCGTGAAACCGGGTCGAGATGACGCCGCTGTCGCTCACGTCGCCGCGGAAATCCACCGGCCCCGGGCTGTCGGTCGTCACCAACAGCACCGGCTCATACGGCAGATCCCGTCCCAGCCGCGCGCCGAAAAAGGCTTGGGCCGCGAAGAAGCCGTCGCGCATGATCCCAGCCAATGTCGGCGACACGGTCTCGCCGATCGCCAGCCTGGCGCCTGGATAGGTCTCGACCTGGCTTTGAGGGCCGAGATAGACAGAGCCCTTCTCCGCCTTCGACATCGGCAAGGCCGTCTCGCCCGCCGCCGGGCGCGCGGTCAGCTCGGCGTCCATGCCCCGCAACGCCACGGCGGGTCCGTACAAGATGCTTCCCGATCCGATCTGCGCCAGGGCAAGGTAGCCGCGGTCGCGCTCGGTCGTGTCGGGCGTGATCAGAATCTCGAAGGACTGGAACGGCGCCTCGCCCTCGACCGCCCCATCCGTCAACGTCAGGCCCGGCGTCGTCACAGTCCACTCGGTGCGGACGATGTTTTGATTGAGAAACGCCACGCGCGTCGTCGGCTCGGCCAGGCGCCAGGTCACGGCCACCCCGCCGGGCGCCGAGCGCGCCTCGACCGTCGCCGCCTGCTGGGCCTGGGCGGGCGCCGCGGCGGCGCATGTCATGGCTGCGACCGTCGCCATTGCGGCGGCCGCGCGCAGAATCGTCTTGCTCATGGTCACTCCCCTTACGCCCCGTGGGAAAGCTTGACCTCGGCGCGGCCGCGTCGTCAACCGATGTTCACTCTGCGGCTTCGACCTCTCCGCCCTGGACGATGCGGACCACGGCCAGGTCAGCCGTGACGTTGCCCAGGGTGCGGAAGATGTCCGGCACCACCTCGACCGCCAGCAACAGCGGCAGCAACTCCAGCGGCACCCCCATAGCGATGCAGATCGGGGCGATGGAGGCGAAGAAGCTGGCCTGCCCCGGCAACCCCACCGTGCCGATCGAGATCAGCACCGCCGTCAGCATGGCCGCCAGCAGTTGTCCCGCCGAGGGCTCCAGCCCGAACAGATGGGCGCAGTAGATGGCCACGCCCAGATTGGCGACCGGGCTGGTGATGCGGAACACCGCCACCGCCAGCGGCAGGACCAGGCCCGCCGTCGACCGCTTGACGCCCAGTTCGTCGACCGCCCGCTCGACCATGACCGGCAGGCTGGCCAGCGACGACTGGGTCGAGAAGGCCACCACCTGCGCCGGGGCCGCCGCCCGCGCGAACCGGCCCAGGCTCACCCGCCCGAAGAGGACCGCCAGCGGGTAGAAGATCAGGCCGATGCCGATGCAGGCGAGCGAGATCAGCGCCACATAGTGCAGCAGCACCCCCGCTGCGCTGGCCCCCGCCGTCAGCCCCACCCCGATCGACAGGGCGAAGACGCCCAGCGGCGCCGCCTTCAGCACCCAGCGGACGATGACGATCATCGTCTCGCCCACCGCCTCGAAGAAGGTGATCAGGGGAACCCGCAGCCGCTCCGGCAGGCCCGACGCCGCAAAGCCGAAGAAGACCGCGAACACCACCATGCCCAGAATGGCGTCCTCGGCCGCCGCGCGGATCGGATTGGCCGGGGCGATGGTCTTCAGGAACTCGCTGAACGGCGCGCCCGCGCCCAGGCCCTCTGCGCCTTCCGGCTTGATCGCCAGCAGCAGGCGCGCTCCCTCCGGGTCGATGGGCCAGACGGCGTGCAGTCCATAGGCCGCCGCGACGGCATAGATGGTCGCGAAGACGATCAGCCCGCCGAACCACGACACCGCCTTCAGCGCCAGCCGCCCGGTCCGCGCCGCATCGGCGATGGAGGCGATGCCCGTCACCAGCAGGCTGAACACCAGCGGGATGATCGTCATCCTCAGCGCATTCAGCCACAGCTGGCCCAGCGCCTGGATGAAGTCCGCCGTCACATGACCGCCCGGCAGGCCCCAGGCCTGCGCCGCCGCCCCGGCCAGCAGGCCCAGCACAAGCGACAGCAGCACAAGCGTGCTGAGAGAGGTCAGAAAGGAGCGCGCCGATTTCATGACCGCCACGCTAGCAGCCGCCGCGCCGGGCGCCAGCGGAAAACGCCCTAGACTCCGCGCCCTACTTCGGCGCGCCCGAGTTGGCCGGGTCCAGCGGCAGACCCGCCGCCTGGCGCGCCTTCATCACCCGCAGCCAGCCGTGCATGGCCTCCGAATCCAGCCCATGCATCATCAGCCGATAGCCCGCCTGCAGCGTCGACAGCGCCACCAGCGGATGGCCGTTCTTTACGAAGGCCATGTGGTAGCTCGTCCCCAGAATGCGGGCGATATAGATGGCCATCACCTCATCCAGCTGCAGCGAACTGGACGCCCGCACGAAGTCGTCTCTCGGCAGCATCAAGGCGTAGATGGGGGTGTAGAACTCCACCGCCGTCTGCACGTCGACGAAGTTGTGCCATTTGCGCGGAAACTCCTCGAACGGCGGGAATTCGTCCGAGATCATGGAGAAGTCGATGCGTTCGGGCGGCGTCAGCTCCCGCCCCTCCGCGCGCAGGGCGGCGTTCATCTCGATGACGAAGTTGAAGATGTTCAGGTCGTGCTGAAGGAACAGGTCCGGCTCGATGTCCTTCAACCGCGTCGGCGTCAGCGGCCACTTGGTCACCTTGTCGCCCACCCCCGCGTTCTCGCGCACGAAGGCGGTCAGTTCGGACCCGACGTGGAAGTGGCGCAGGATCACCCGGTTGCCCTCGGGCGTCACAAAGGTCCGCAGGCCCCAGTGGATGGTCTTGTGCAGCAGGCCGTTCAGGTTCGGGTATTTGGGCGAGATGACCCGCAGCACCTTCACCAGACAGAAGAACAGGAACACCAACGGCCGCGCCACCGGGAACAGCCAGCGCCGCGACCGCGACCGCGCCCCCAGCAACAGATCGCGCTTGGCTCCGTCGTCGATCGGCAGGCTGTGGTCCAGATACAGCGCCATCCACGGATCAGGATCCTTGGGATCGAACCGCGCGGGGTCGAACGGATCCTCCCCCGGCTTGTAGTACCTCACGCCGCGATCTCCTCGATCTGCAGGGCGTAGAGTCGCGCCGTCACCCTGGCCGTCGTGACGATGCGTTCTGCGATGAAGGGATCGGGCAGCACCATGCCCAGCATCTCCTCGAACTCCTTCATATGCTCGGCGTCGTTGTCGCCGTGATAGAGCAGGAAGCGCACCGCCTCGTCGGGCAGGGCCAGCCGCTCCTGCACCTTCAGCCCCCACGGCCGCGCCTTGATCGAGCCCAGCCCCTCGATGATGAACATGGCCCCCAGCAGGCCGAAGGGATCGGGCTTCGACGCCTCATGGAACATCCACGCCGACAGGGCCTCGGACCCCACATTCTTCGGCGCCGACTGGATGTCCTCCAGCGCCCCGCCCGCCGCCACAAAGTCGGCTTCCAGCAGGCGGAAGTCGCGATGCTCCGTCACCGCATGGCGCATCAGGGTCGAGCGCAGCTCCAGATGGTCCTCGCCGATGTTCGACGCCGCCCGGCTCATCCACAGCGCCCCGTCCTTCACCTGCTGGCGCAGGTTGATCAGGAAGGCGTGGTAATCGGCGACCTCGAACCGCCCGCGCGTCAGCTTGCGGATCAGCGGCGTCGCCTCCAGCCGCTGCTCGAAATCGGCGAAGACCACCGCCAGCTTCCTCAAGGTGTCGGCCACCGCCGCCTCGGCTTCGCGTTCCGCCATCACACAATCTCCAGCATCATGAAGCCGATCATCGCCCGCCCGCTCTCGGGCACGATGCACAGCACTCTGTCTCCGCGCCTTCCGCGTCCCGACTTCAGGAAGGCGTCCAGCATGACCCAGATCGAGGCCGAGCCGACATTGCCGCTGTCGGCCAACGTCGTGAACCACTTCTCCTCCGGGATCATGGCCTTAGTGCTTTCCAGCAGGCCGACGATCTCCTCGCGCAGCGACCGCGCGGAGTAATGACACAGCAGATGGTCGACCTGATCGGGCACGATCCGCCCGGCGTCCACCTTCTCCAGCCAGACGCCGATCCAGGCGCGGATGACGATCTTCAGCAGGTCGAAGTCCTGCAATAGGGCCACCGCCCCCGCCGCATGAGCCGCCGCCGGGCCGGCGTGGCTCCAGGCGCTGGTCATGTCGGCGCGCGCCTGCGGCGTCGATCCGGCCCACATGCAGGGATCGAAGCGCCCGGCCAGGGACGTCATGTCGATCCACTCGACCTTCAGGCTCAGCCCCTCGGGTTTCGGCCTCGGCTCCATCACCACGGCGCCCGCCCCGTCCGACAGGGTGAAGCGCAGGAAGTCCGCCTCGATCCGCGCCCGGCCCTTCTCATCCACCAGCGCCGTGCCCTCATAGAAGGCGGGCCGGAACCAGCGCGACGAGAACTCGCCTGCACAGGCGGCGGCGACGTCCGCCTCGCCCGCGCGCACGCTCAGCCACGCCCCCTTGGCCGCCATCAGGGCGCTGGCGCAGACCGACTGATAGCTGAACGCCTCCAGCGGCCCCGCGCCCAGTTCCGCCTGAACCGCGCTGGCGTGACCGGGCACCAGATAGTCGCCCTGCGTCGCCGCCGCGCCCAGATGCTCAAGGTCGCCGAGGCTCAAGCCCGCCTCGTCCAGCGCCGCCCGCACCGCCTCGGCGCACATGGAGGCGTTGGAATGCAGCGGCTCCCCGTCCACGTTCAGGGCGTAGTGCCGCCCCTCGATCCCGTTCCAGCGCAGGGCGCGGCGCCCGACGGCGGACGCCCGCCCGCCGATGCGGCCGATGAAGTCCTCCATCCGATCGTTGCCGATCCGCTCGCCGGGCAGGACGGCGCCGGTCCCGGTGATGAAGACGTCGCGAAGCTCACTCATGGTTGCGGACCTTGGCGACCCGCCCTGCTTCGCACAACCCGGAAACTGCCGTTTCAAAAGCAGAAAGGGCGGCGAACCGAAGTCCGCCGCCCTCTCCTCAACCTGAAATCAGGTCAGACCTTAGAAGGACTTCGTGAGGTTCACGAAGGCCGTCCGGCCCAGGTAGTCGTAACCCGAGTACAGCGGGGCGTTGCCGACCCGGTTGTACACGCCCGACGAGATCGTCGGCGGGTCTTCGTTCAGCAGGTTGCGAACGCCGGCCGTGACCGTCCAGCCTTCACCCGTGTACTGAACCGAGGCGTTGTGCAGCCAATAGTCCGGCACATCGAGGTCGTACTGGGTCGTGGCGGGATCCAGACCATAGTAGTCGTAGCTGTCCATGCCTTGGATCCACTCGACGCCATAGCGCACGCGCCACTTGTCCCACGCATAGGAGACGTCAGCATTCCCGGTGAATTCCGGGTTGTTGATCATGCCCTTGTCGTCTTCCAGCGGGTCGTCCGCGAACAGCTTGCTGGAGATTTCCGTGTACTGAGTGATCGCCAGATTGAACAGCGCCGTGCCCGGTCCGACATCCTTGCGATAACGCAGGGTGTAATCCAGGCCCTTGACGACGTCAGTCGCCAGGTTGACGTAGCCGTTCTCGACCGTGAGCTGGTTGTTCTTGGCCGCGTCACGCGAAATCAAGCCGCACATGCCGGTCTTGTTGGCGAAGTCTTCCGGACGAGAGTCGTAGCACTCCGACAGGATGTTCGAAGCGCCATAACGCGCCACGCCGTTTTCGACTTCGATCTCATAGTAGTCGACAGCGAAAGCCAGGTCGCCCCAGCCTTCCGGCAGGGTCGGTTGCAGAACCATGCCGACCGTCAGGTTGGTCGAGGTTTCAGCTTCCAGGTTGTTGGCCGCACCGCCGACGCTGTAAACCGCCACGCTGCTGGTCGCCTGGAAGTTGTCCGGCAGGCCTTGCGAGGCGCAGTTGGCGACACGGTTCTCGTTGACGCCCTCTGCACCATAGCTGTTGCACGGGTCAGCGCTCGCGTTCTGGAAGCCCGACGTGGCGCCCAGGAACTGTTCGAACAGCGCAGGCGCGCGGTACGACGTGCCATAGGTGGCGCGGAACGTCAGCATGTCGATCGGACGATAGACCAGGCCGACCTTATAGGTCGTGTCGTCGCCGTACGAATCGTAGTCCGTGTAACGGAACGAAGCGTTCAGCGTCAGCTCCTGAGCGAACGGCGCGTCACGCAGCAGCGGCGCTTCGACTTCACCGAACACTTCCCAGACCGAGTCCGAACCGCGGGTCGGCTGCGAGCTGGAGTAGTTGTACAGGTTGGCGTTGATCGAATCGAGCGCAGGCGTGTCGTCGATTTCCGAGTCGCGCCATTCCGCACCGAAGAAGCCCATGACCTTGCCGGCCGGCAGGTCGAACAGCGGACCGTCGACGCCGAAGCTGACGATCTTCTCTTCGAACTCGGTGACGCCCTTGACCGGACGGAACACGTAGTCGACCCAGGTCTTCGGCAGCACGCCGCCGATGGTCTGCGAGCTCAGAGCCGGCGCGGCGACGCAGCCCGGGTTCGAAGCCAGGTTGCGGCACTGGAACTGACCCGGCGCGGTTTCGACCACGTCCAGGCTGGCGATCATGCGATCCTGCAGGAACTGCTGGCTCGTGTATTCCGAACGCGACTTGGAGTAGCTGGCCGACAGGTCGTAGCGCCAATCGGGGATGAAGAAGTCCCCCTTGATGCCGACGACGTTGCGGTTGAAGCGCTGCTCTTGATGCGAGCGGTCGTTGCCGAAGCCGATGAAGGCGCGAACGCCGATGTCCTTGCCCTGGTTCAGGCCCTGGTCAGCGGAGAAGACGCTGTTGCGCAGGTCGCCGGCGGGGATCAGCGGGCTGCCCTTGGCGTAGTCCAGCGCCAGCTGACGGTAACCCGTCTGCGACGATTCACGGTTGTTGAGCAGGAATTCGCCATACAGCTCGGCGTTGCCCAGAGCGTTCAGCTGATAGGCGCCTTCACCGTACAGGGTCACGATCTCGACCGGCGAAACCAGCGACTGGTTCAGCATACGATCATCGAAGGTGTCGCGAACGTTGAGGTTCACGCCCGTTCCGCCGACGCCTTCAAACCCGGCCATCGGCCCGGTCGTGACGCCCGAGTTCGGACGGAAGCGGTTGAACAGACCCGCACGCGCGCCAGTGGCGGCCGTGCCGGCGATTTCGCGGAAGGTGCGGTTGCCGGCGCTGTTCAGCGGGCCTTCGACTCCGACGCCGATCGTGTTGATCGACGAACCGTTCGAGCCGGTCGAGGTGATCGGATAGCACTTCGACTTGCCGGTCAGGGGGTCGATGTAGTCGCGGCTGACGCCGGCGGCGGTCGGACGACGGCCATCGGTCTGGCAGCGCGTGAACTCACGGTCGCGCAGGGTCAGTTCGTCGCGTTGATAGTACTCGATCGAGCCGGCGGCCCGCCAGCGATCGCCGCGCGTACCGCCCGTCAGCGACAGACGGGTCGAACCGCCATTGCCGTTGGCTTCCAGCGGCTCATTGCGCTGAGCTTCGAGGATCAGACCTTCGAAATTCTTGCGGGTTTGGATGTTGACCACGCCGGCCACGGCGTCCGAGCCGTACACCGACGAGGCGCCGTCGCGCAGGACTTCGACGCGGTCGATCATGGCGGTCGGCAGCACGTTCAGGTCAGCCGAGCCGACCGAGCCGCGCGAACCGGCGGGCGAGACGCGACGGCCGTTCAGCAGCACCAGGGTGCGGCTCGGGCCGAGGCCGCGCAGGCCGATGGTGTTGGCGCCGGGGCCGCCGTCCGTGACGTAGCCGCCGAACGAGTTGTTGATCTGCGAGGTGCCGCCCGTGACGGCCGTGCTCTGCAGAGCTTCCGTCGTCGAGGCGAAGCCTTGCAGCGTCGCTTCTTCGCGCGTCACAACCTGCGTGGGCGAAGGCGCGTTATAGTTGTCGCGACGGATACGCGAGCCGACGACGACGATTTCGTCGACCTGGGTCGCTTCCTGGTCAGTATTCGAAGCGCTTTGAGCAAGCGCCGTCCCCGGAATAAGCATGGCCATCGACAGTGCGGCGGCCCCAGCCGCCATCGTCGTGCCCAGCAGGTAGTCTTTACGAGTGCGCATAAGCCTCTGTGTACCTGTTAATCGTTACTGAACATCACGTCGTTCTGTGAGCGACGCTGAAAACCAATGTTCGTCATTACGCTTCTTGGCTGCTGCAATGGCTATGGCTGGGCCGTCACAGCATCAACCAATTTCTTTCAAAAAATCATTGTTAGGGGAAATTATGAGGCATTTTTGACGCGCAAAGGCCGAGTTCGGACCGTTATTTCGTCCATTTCGGACACATTGTGCTCAAATATGTCCTTAATACGTCGAATTCGCCCCACTTGCGGCGACATGCAAGCGTGACTGTGGCGCATGTAAGTTCAACCTGTGGTGGCGCACTGGCGGATTCTGGCCCCGCCCCGCCCCCGCCGGGCCTAGCGCCTTGCACACGCGCGCATTACCTTGATGTTCATGGCCCGTTCTCCCGCGAAACCGACCAAGCCCGTTCACACGCCCAATCCGGGCCTCAGCGAGGCGCCCGTCGTCTTCGACCACGGTCGCGCGCCCGCCTTCGCGCCAGTGAACGGCCCGCGCCTGACGCCCGAGGAGGCGCCCGCCGCCCCCGCCGACTGGGTTCCTCACCGCCCCGACCGCCCGACCAACAAGAAGCGCGTCCCTTTCCGGCTGGAGACCAAGTACCAGCCCGCCGGCGACCAGCCGTCGGCCATCGCAGAGCTTGTGGCCCAGGCGGCCGAGGGCGACCGCGAGCAGGTGCTGCTGGGCGTCACCGGCTCGGGCAAGACCTTCACCATGGCCAAGGTGATCGAACAGACCCAGCGCCCGGCCCTGATCCTGGCCCACAACAAGACCCTGGCGGCCCAGCTCTATTCCGAGTTCAAGGCCTTCTTCCCCGACAATGCGGTCGAGTATTTCGTCAGCTACTACGACTACTACCAGCCCGAGGCCTACGTCCCGCGCACCGACACCTATATCGAGAAGGACAGCTCGATTAACGAGCAGATCGACCGGATGCGCCACGCCGCCACCCGCGCGATCCTCGAGCGGGACGACGTCATCGTCGTCGCCTCGGTCAGCTGCATCTACGGCATCGGCTCGGTCGAGACCTACACCGCCATGACCTTCAACCTGAAGGTCGGCGACCAGATCGACGAGGCCAAGCTGCGCGCCAACCTCATCGCCCTGCAATACAAGCGCAACGACGTCCATTTCGAGCGCGGCATGTTCCGCAAGCGCGGCGACACGCTGGAGATCTTCCCCGTCCACCTGGAAGACCGCGCCTGGCGCATCAGCCTGTTCGGCGACGAGATCGAGGCCATCGACGAGTTCGACCCCCTGACCGGCAAGAAGACCAATGCGCTGGACGAGGTCACCGTCTACGCCGCCAGCCACTACGTCACCCCGCGCCCGACGCTGAATCAGGCGATCACCGGCATCAAGGCCGAGCTGAAGGAGACGCTCGACTGGATGGTCGAGAACGGCAAGCTGCTGGAGGCCCAGCGCCTCGAACAACGCACCCGCTTCGATCTGGAGATGATGGAGGCCACCGGCTCCTGCGCCGGCATCGAGAACTACAGCCGCTGGCTGACCGGCCGCGCGCCGGGCGAGCCGCCGCCCACCTTCTTCGAATACATCCCCGACAACGCCCTGCTGTTCGTCGACGAGAGCCACGTCACCGTCGGCCAGATCGGCGCCATGTTCCGCGGCGACTACCGCCGCAAATCGACCCTGGCCGAGTACGGCTTCCGCCTCCCCTCCGCCATCGACAACCGCCCGCTGAAGTTCGAGGAATGGGACGCCATGCGGCCCCAGACCGTCTTCGTCTCGGCCACCCCCGGCGCCTGGGAGCTGGACAAGACCGGCGGCGTCTTCACCGAACAAGTCATCCGCCCCACCGGCCTGATCGACCCCCCGGTCGAGATCCGCCCCGTCTCCGGCGCCACCCGCAACCAGGTCGACGACGTCATCGACGAGGTGAAGGCCACCGCCCGCGCCGGCTACCGCTCCCTGGTCACCACCCTGACCAAGAAGATGGCCGAGGACCTGACCGAATACATGCATGAGCAAGGGGTGCGCGTCCGCTACATGCACTCCGACGTCGATACGCTGGAGCGGATCGAGATCCTGCGCGACCTGCGCCTCGGTTCATTCGACGTGCTGATCGGCATCAACCTGCTGCGCGAGGGGCTCGACATTCCCGAGTGCGGCCTGGTCGCCATCCTCGACGCGGACAAGGAGGGCTTCCTGCGTTCCGAGACCTCCCTGATCCAGACCATCGGCCGCGCGGCGCGCAACGTCGACGGCCGCGTCATCCTCTACGCCGACCGCATGACCGGCTCGATGGAGCGCGCCATCGCCGAGACCGACCGCCGCCGCGAGAAGCAGCAGGCCTACAACCTCGAACACGGCATCACGCCCGAGACGGTCAAGCGCGACATCAAGGAGATCCTCGAGAGCCCCTATGAGTCCCGCGACCTGGACCGCCTGACCCGCCCCGGCGTCGCAGAGGAGGCCAGGCCCTTCGTCGGCTCCAACTTCCAGGCCGCCCTCAAGGATCTGGAAGGCCGCATGCGCGACGCCGCCGCCAACCTCGAGTTCGAGGAAGCCGCCCGCCTGCGCGACGAGATCAAGAAGATGAAACTCCTCGACCTCGAGTTCGCCAACGAAGCCCTGACGGGCGCGGGGGAAGAGGTCGACAGGTCAGCCCCCAAACGCTGGCGGAAAGAGGCGGCGGCCGAAAAGGCGGAGGCGTTCAGAAAGGGGCGGTAGGGGACCAACCTCAAGTTGGAAGCGCCCGCCTCTGCGACGCGACCGAAATGTAAAGAAAAATGTGGGGCGAGAACTTAGGCCATCAACCCAACCGAACGAAGCACTCTCTCTGCCCGTTCTTTGCGCGCCACAGCTTGGGCCACTACCAGACTGTTACCAATGTCATGCACGGCAGCAGGTGGCTTGGAAGTCCGAACGCCATGGCAGGTGATCGCGGTAACGTTATCCAAAACCAAGGCCACATTCAGATCCAGTTCGAACTGGTCCTTATCCTTCTTCCCTTTGGTCATTTAGGTTCGCTCCCAAACTAACCTCTTTCGAGGCCGTTTCCGCAATTACTAGCGTCTCACGAATGGCGATTCCGTCAAGGGGCGCGAGCCCAACGGGAACAGCTTCTCGCGAAGGCGTTTCAACAAGTTTACCGAGTCGCTTCCGCTCCCCACGAACACCGAAGTAGCGATCGATATTCCGAGGAGCTACGCCTTGGTACTGCTGATAAACAACATGTTTTTCAGCAGTTGCCGAAGCCGACAATGAGTCATCATGCAGCTTGGTGGCGAGGCTTTTAGCGTATGGCTCCACATACACAACTCGTGAAATTCCGCTGGCAACGATATGTCGCGCACAGTTGTGGCACGGGAACGTGGTGCAATAGAGCGTGGCCCCTACAAGACCATCGTTCGCATTTCGCGCCACCGAAATAATCGCCTCCATCTCTGCGTGAACCGCCCGAGAGAATTCGATCAGATCTTTAAGGCGAGTGGACGCGACCACACCCTTCACTTCAGCCGAGCGCTCCGGCGAAACTAGCCCTGCCTTTTCAAGTGCTAGAACAATTTCGTCGTAACGCTCACCCTTCTCCGTATCATTATGACAGACACGGCCTTTCCATTTGTAGCAGCGGTGATCGTTTTGACTATCTTCCGCCTCATATAGACCGCCCCCGCCCTTCGGCACATCGTTGCACCCCTGACCAATCAACTCCCCGTCAGAACTGTATATTACCGCGCCCACCTGACGAGAAAGACAAGCAGATCCTCGAGCAGCGACGATAGCACCATACATGGCCGTTTCATCGAGCTGCGGCGTATGTATTTTCGTTCCGAATATAATCTCGAGATATCTATCTAACGTTTTCTTCAGCTGCTCTTGATTGTCAAGATCATTTCTTACAAAGAAATCGGCCAAAAAAGAGGTGTCCCTCACACGTTGACCAGCATTTGATCCGTGGTGCTCATCTACCTCAAAGATTTTATCGACGCCGCTACGCTTTACAGATCCTTTTTGCGTTCTTTTCATCCTAACAGATTCAGGAGCAAAAACACAAAAAGTGTAAAACAAATCGCCATAAACGCGACGAAGTATATTTAATTCATCAGGATGCTTTATAGAATCAATTATAGTAACCCGCCTACGCGGTTTAGCATTTTTGAATGGTGACTCAACATCATTATCGGAAGCAACTAGCGCTTCTCTTCCATTACTTATCGTTTCAACAACTCTTTTAGCCAAATAGTCATATCCATACTTTTCCCGCAGCGCATTACCGGCACTTTGAAGCCCCTCTATACGGGACACCGCGCCTGACATATCTACCGCCATGGATACCTTTATGGCGTCGATCTCAATAATTTTACTTATCTTAACAATTTCAACTTCATAGGCGTATGTTTCCTTCATTATTTCTGACAGGATGGTCGCGGTAGTAGTCACACCGGAGCCTACCGGACCGACAAGGGCAAAGACGAGTTCTTGCGTCTGCCTAGAACCAAGCGAAACGTCACCACCGCCCGTCTTCGTTGCCACTGGCCGAGGAATTAAAGTCTTTGCGAGTGCGTTGGCCGCCATACGTACCTAGCCAGTAAAGTGAAGCGAGCGCCGGGCTCAGAAATTTAAGAGATCAAGACTCAATGAGTGACGTTACACAGAAAACCGCACTGAGCAACCAACGCGACGCTCCCCTTCAAACCTCCTCGCCCCAACCCCGGCAATTTCCTACCTTTCCCCCTCCGCCACCCCCTTTCAGCCCGCCATACTTCCCCGCCATGCCACCCTGCCCTCGTTCCGTCGCATGGAGGGCTCGTGAGGCCTGCGACCTTGCGGGCGGCGGGAGCGGATGGAGCGGGGTTCTTGTCGGACCGTGCGGCGTCCGTCGCGGCGGCCGGTCGAGGGCGGGAGCCCAGCGGCGCGTCGGGCGGAGCGCGCCGGGCGGTCCAGGATGCGAAGGGCGGCGACGCGGGCGAACGCCGGCGCCGACGCCCGGCTTGCCACCCAACGGGCGCTGGCTGCTTTCGCGGCCTCAAGCAGCCCGAAGGGCGGTAGGCCAGGCATCAAGACAAGAAGCCGACGGAGCCTGGTGACGGGGCGTTCGACCCGTCCGTCAGAGAGGTTCCGGCCAGGGTCGCGGGGGTTACGCGGACCGTTCCGGGAGGCCTGTCGCAAGCAGGCCCCCGCCCGCCGCGGGCGCCGGGGGTAGCCGATAAGACCGGCGCCTGCCCCGAGCTCGTGGAAGCCCGTCCGCGCGGAGCGTCTGTCGGCGTCGAAACGGTAACACACATCACACTCCGGGCGTCGGCCCGGCGCTCCGCCCAGCCCTCCCACCGCCCGCCGAAAGGCGCGGCGGCCAAACCCGTGCGCCCAATCTCCCTCCCCTTCATGGGGAGGGTGGCTGAGGCCCAGCCGAAGCCGGGTGGGGGCGACGCCGCAAGCCACACGCCGCGCCCAGCCCCTGCCCTCCCCCCCC